>NZ_JAQNCQ010000093.1:0-55591 GCF_028368005.1 Geitlerinema sp. CS-897
GCCCCATAGTGGAAACAACTTGGGGGTGTTGCTGGGTAAAAGTTCCCAGAACACAGCGAGAATGCCGCCTGTCGCAAGGGCTAACGCCTTGTAATAAGACACCTCCGCCTCGCGGGACGCAGGTGGGGGAGCATTCATAATCTATCTAGCGATAGAAAAAACTCGTCCCATCGAGGGAAAAACCCCTTCGATCCCTCATGCGATCGCAACACTCCCGCGATCGAAATCGAGTATTTTTCGGCGATCGTTGCCGAGAAAGCGCCTCCGGCGTGGCGTCCCCTACCACACAGATTGGATGTCGATGGTATGATGACCTTGAATTCTAATCGCGAAAGGGCAACTGAGTTATGAGTCAAGCACCTGTATCTCCGGTGGTGCTGGTGATTCTAGACGGCTGGGGATATCGAGAAGAAACCAAAAATAACTCCATTGCCACAGCAAAAACCCCCGTAATGGATAGTCTCTGGACTGCATATCCCAGAACGACGATCCGCACGTCAGGTAAAGACGTGGGGTTACCAAACGGGCAAATGGGAAACTCCGAAGTCGGTCACCTCAACATCGGTTCGGGACGGGTGGTGCCTCAAGAACTGGTGCGAATTTCTGACGCGATCGAGGAAGGCACAATTCGAGATAACCCGGCGATTAACAAGCTGTTCGACGCCGTAAAAGCTTCGGGAGGGAAACTCCACCTGAGCGGTTTGTGTTCGGACGGTGGGGTTCACTCGCACCTCGATCACTTGTTAGGACTGATCGACTTGGCAAAAGCTGAAGGGATCGATCGCATCTGTATTCACGCCATTACCGACGGCCGCGATACGAAACCAACTTCGGGAATTCAAGCGATCTCGAACTTACAAGAGCATCTCGATCGCGTGGGAGTCGGCGAAATCGTCACCATTAGCGGTCGTTACTACGCCATGGATCGCGATCGCCGCTGGGATCGCACGGAAAAAGCTTATCGAGTCATGACCGAAAACGAGCCGAGGGTCAACAAATCGGCCGTCGAAGTCATGCAAGACTCTTACGCCGAAGAGGTGACGGACGAGTTCGTCCTTCCCACGCGCATCGCCCCCGGTGCAGTGGAAGCCAACGACGGATTTCTATTCTTTAACTTCCGTCCCGATCGCGCCCGTCAGCTCACGCAAGCCTTCGTGCAAGAGGGTTTCGACGGCTTCGATCGCGATCGCATCGAACCGCTACACTTGCTCACCTTCACGCAATACGATCCGAATCTTCCCGTGTTGGTCGCCTTCGAGCCGCAAAATCTCACCAACATCCTCGGAGAAGTCGTGTCCGACAACGGACTGAAACAGTTCCGTACCGCCGAAACCGAGAAATACGCTCATGTGACCTATTTCTTCAACGGCGGGAAAGAAATGCCGTTTGACGGCGAAGACCGCCATTTGGTCAACAGTCCTATGGTGGCGACTTACGATCGCGCTCCGGCCATGTCCGCCGAAGACGTGACGAATATCGCCGTAGACGCCATCGGACAACAGGTTTACTCCCTGGTGGTCATCAACTACGCCAACCCCGACATGGTGGGACATACGGGGATGATGGACGCGTCGGTACAGGCGATCGAAACCGTCGATCGCTGCTTGGGACGACTCCTCGAAGCCATCAGCCAAGCCGGAGGAACCACCCTCATCACCGCCGATCACGGAAACGCCGAATATATGAAAGACGAAAACGGCAATCCCTGGACGGCACACACCACGAACCCCGTTCCGTTTATTCTGGTAGAAGGGGAAGGGGTGAAAGTTCCCGGCCACGGTGGCGACGTGGTCTTGCGCGAAGACGGTCGCTTGGCCGATATCGCACCGACGATCCTGCAATTGCTCGGTTTACCGCAACCGCCGGAAATGACGGGGCGATCGATGATCGTTCCGGCTGGATACGAAGTGCGTCCGAACCGGACTCCGGTAACCGTGCGCGTTTAATCCCTCGAACCCGAGACAAAACCTAAACTGTAACCTACACAAGACATTTCGAGAATGACCACTATTCAACTCGTTCAAATTGCTTGGGTCGTTTCTGCGGTCAGCCTGATCGTGTTGGTGTTGCTACACTCCCCCAAAGGAGACGGCATCGGCGGGATTGGCGGACAAGCGCAACTGTTCACCAGTGCTAAAAGTGCCGAAACCACCCTCAACCGCATCACCTGGACGCTGACGATTATCTTTATGGGTTGCACGCTCCTTCTCAGTGCAGGATGGGTTTAAGACATCACAAACGCCTTCGACTCAAGCGACACTGCGTCTCGAGTAGATGGTATTACATAGGGCTGGCTGCGATCGCAGTCGCCCTTGTTTTATGGAATTCCCCGTTCGCAACGGGAGGCGTTTCAGCACAATTACCTCGCTTCTCATCGATCTCGAAAACCCTCGACTCGGCGATCGATCGCCTTCCCTTGCGTCCTCATCCCCTCCCCGAACTGCTGCAACAGGTGGAACTCGACGGCGACGACTATAGCGATCGCCTCGAATCTACTCCAGTCGGGGCGTTAGTTTGGTCGTCGTTTCCCGTTCGCGTTTACGTCGATGCTGACGCTCCCGCTGAGTGGAGAACTGCTGTCGAATCCGTTATAAACGAATGGAGCGCGTATTTGTCCCTCAGCCTCGCTCTAGACGCCGAAACCGCAAATATTACTATTTGGCGGCGCAACCCACCGCCAAGGCGTGAAAACGGGGATATACGTGCCGCTTCAGCCCGGACAATCTATCGGTTATTTTTGGACGATCGAACGCTACGCCACCAATTTTCGATTTTAGTCAGTCCGACTCAAGTGGGAGAGTACGTCAAATCAGCCGTTCGCCACGAACTCGGTCATGCTTTAGGAATTTGGGGTCATAGCGACGTGGAAACCGACGTGATGTATTTTTCCCAAGTCCGCCGTCCTGCGTCCATTTCGCCCCGCGACGTGCGGACGCTGCGACGAGTGTACGAACGACCGACTCGTTTGGGCTGGAACCTTGAAGAGTAGAAAAGCTGGATTTTTCGCCTTCGATCGAGATGAGAGAAAGGTCGAGTTTAGAATAGCGTTAGCCATTGGAGACGGTGGCTAACGATGCGTTTGAGATTTTGATATCGTCAACTAGGGTTATATTTCGTATCTCCCAATTACTTCTATTTTTCCCACGATATTCGCATTGAGTTCTTCTAGAAGATCGGCAGGAATCCACCATTCAGTATGGTAAGACGCACCGACCTGTTGAATATCGAAGCGATCGATAAAACTTTTCTTGACCTTAAATTTTGTCACGTAACCGATACCACCATCTCTAGCATTCCATTTTGTTGTAATTTCTTTAGCATATTGTTCGTTGGTTACGGGATAAAAGATAGGCTGACCTGTCAACCTCGGCGGCCACTTGGTATAGTTTGATGCTTTTACCAATTCTAGCTCTTTCGATCCAGTGGGTCGATATAAAGTAACTGTTTCGACATTCATATAACTCACTTAATTTTCAAAAATTTCGCTGAAGTCGAGGACGAATCCCGGTAATACGGGATCGCCAGAAACTTGGGTGGGGTTTTCGAGAATTTCGACGGAGCGATCGTCCCCATAGACTTCGACGATTTTACGCTGAGGATCGACAAGCCAACCGAGTTTTGCCCCATTGTCCATATACTCTCTCATTTTAGTTTGCACTTGACTCAAACGGTCTGACGGCGATCGCAATTCAACGACGAAATCGGGACAGAGGGGAAGGAATTTTTCTCGTTCTTCTGGGGTTAAAGCGTTCCAGCGATCGATTTTCAACCACGACGCATCGGGAGATCGATCTGCACCGTTGGGTAGTTTGAAACCTCCGGCAGAGTCGAAGACTTTTCCAAGTCGAGTTGTGCGGTTCCACGCTCTCAGTTGAAAGTTAATTTCAGAGTTGCGATCGCTAGTTGCCCCTCCAGTAGGTGGCATGATGATGAGTTCTCCCGTAGCGGTTCGCTCGAATTGCAACTCTGGATTATTTTGACATAAATTCCAAAATTGCTCGTCAGTGAGTTTGAGATCGAGTTCTAATGGAAAAGTTAGAGCAGTCATGGCAATAGAGGAAATGCTTAATTCTACAATCTGCTCGGAGGACAGGAGCTTAAAAGCCTGCGTTACGGGTTTCGATACAGTTTTCTATCTGCTCTCGTTGTTCGTTTTTTTTAATACGAACAATCATCTTTCTAGACAGTCTAAGACTACTGTTTTCTGCGTTTAACTTCTTTATACGGAATCTGAGTCCGAGCGGAGTCTAGAAACTCAAATACTGATTTTGCCCAACCCGGCAAGTCCCTCTCTGTGTCCTCTGTGTCTGGTGTGGTGAAGACTTCTTGAAAACTAGCTTATCGGAAACGGATTCCGTATTAGGTTTAAAGATATAGAAAATAGACTTCCCCGTAGAAGCGCTACCAACAACGTCTCTACGGGGCTAAAAACGAATGGAATTCGGTAATTTACCACTTCAACAGGTTGAACCGTTCCATATCGATAGTGTCGCGGTTGCGATAAATCGCCAGGACGATCGCCAAACCCACCGCAGCTTCGGCGGCGGCGATCGTAATGACGAAAACCGAAAACACCTGTCCTTTAGCGGCTTCGTCCAGGTAGTTCGAGAACGCCATCAAATTGAGGTTGACGGCGTTTAACAACAATTCGATCGACATCAACACGCGAATCGCGTTACGGCTGGTAATCAAACCGTAGATACCGATACAGAACAGCGCAGCCGCAAGGAGTAAATAATACTGGAGTTGCAGTTCCATTAATTTTCTCGTGATTTTCTCGAGTGACGAATTGCGAAAACGAAGTTGACGCTGAAGCGATCGCCCGTCAGGAGTTCTCCGACGCCGAAGAAGACTCACCAATCGCGCCGACGGGTTCGCGGGGACGCTCTGGCAAGCGGAACACCACTTCGCGCTGAGCGTCCGTCTCTTCAGGGACGAACTCGCGACGCGCCAGCACGATCGCGCCAATCATCGCAATTAACAGCAACACCGACGCCAGCTCGAAGGGGAGCAGAAAATCGCTAAAGAAGTGTTCGCCCAAGCGAATCGCCGTGCTTTCGATGGGTGCGACGCTATCCAACACCGCCCACGAGGTCGATCGCACCATCGTCGCCAGCAGAGCGAACAGTCCCACACACACCAAAGCGGTTGCTCCTTTGCGGAACCAGGCATTTTTCATCGGTTGGAACACTTCCGTTTTGTTCACCAGCATAATGGCGAACAAAATCAGCACGTTAATCGCACCGACGTAAACCAACACTTGGGCGGCGGCCACGAAATCCGCGTTCAGCAGCAGGTACATTCCCGCAATGCTGATAAACACGCCCCCCAACAAAAAGGCAGAGTAGACGATATTTTCCAACAGCACTACGCCCAGAGCGGCGGCGATCGTCGTTGCTGCCAAAATTCCAAACGAAACGAATTGAACGCCTTCGGCTAAATTCACGACTTTTTCCTTATCTCTTGTCTTTTGCGAACGGGGTCGAGCGACGGAACGGGACTCGAACCCGTTCCTGACTTCCTGTTGACGAGTTTCTAGTTTTTCTCGGCATCAGAAGCCGCATCGTCTCGATCGCCCTGTTCCCGTTCTAATTGTTCCAGAATTTGCTCCGGGCGAAGACCTGCCCGTTTAGAACCTTTGGGCAAATCGTGGGGATCGTTCACACCTTTGGGCAGGTACGCAAACTCGCGCATCGGCGTCACCATCGGGTCGAGGGTGACTTTTTCCGGCAAGCGACCCAAGGCCACGTTGTCGTAGTTCAACTCGTGGCGATCGTAAGCACTCAACTCGTACTCTTCCGTCATCGACAAGCAGTTGGTGGGGCAGTATTCCACGCAGTTCCCGCAGAAAATACAAACCCCGAAGTCGATGCTGTAATGGTTGAGTTTCTTTTTCTTTTGTTCTTTATTAAATTCCCAATCCACCACGGGCAGGTTGATCGGGCAAACCCGGACACAGACTTCGCAGGAAATGCACTTATCGAACTCAAAGTGAATCCGACCGCGATACCGTTCCGACGGAATCAGCTTTTCATACGGATACTGCACCGTCACCGGGCGACGGCTCATGTGGTCGAAGGTAACAGACAAACCTTGACCGATGTATTTGGCCGCTTGAAACGACTCTTTCGCGTAGTCGCTAACTTGTTTGAGGAACTTAAGCATGGTGTTCTCCCTATCTATCTCGTTGTCTGACGCGATATCTCACGCGATCGCGGACAACTGCACGAACTGGTTTAACCGCCAAACGCCACGGGGAAAGCCAGTTTCAACCCAGCAGTAATCAGCAGGTTTGCCAGGGAAACCGGAAGCAAGAACTTCCAACCGAGGTTGAGCAATTGGTCGATACGAACCCGAGGCACCGTCCAGCGAAGCAAAATCGCCAAGAAGACGAGTAAATAAGTTTTCAGCAAAACCATCGTGATGCCCAGGGATGCCGTAACCACTTGCACCCAAGGGGACATTTCGCTCAATCCCAACCAACCCGCGATCGCTTCTACGGGAACGGGGAAACTCCATCCCCCCAAGTAGAACACGGCGAACAGCAGGGCGCTCAGTACTAGGTTCACGTAAGACCCGAGATAAAACAGGGCGAATTTCATCCCGGCGTATTCCGTCTGATATCCCGCGACGAGTTCTTCTTCGGCTTCGGGTAAGTCAAAGGGCAAACGCTCGGTTTCTGCCAACGCCGCCACCCAGAAAATGATGAAGCCCACGGGTTGACGCCAGACGTTCCAACTGAGAATGCCGTAACCGGATTGCTGTTCTACGATGTCGATGGTGCTGAGGCTGTTCGACATCATGACGATCGCCAGAACGGATAACGCCAGAGGAATTTCGTAGCTGATCGATTGCGCGGCCGCCCGCAAGCCCCCGAGAAGGGCGTATTTGTTGTTGGACGAGTAGCCGGACATCAACAGCCCGATGGGGGTAATGCTGGACAGGGCAATCCATAGAAACGCCCCGATTCCCAAGTCGGTAATAACGAGGTTCTGTCCGAAGGGAACGATGAGATAGGACAGAAACACGGGAATTACCACCAACGCCGGGCCGATGGTGAACAGCCAGGGATCGGCACGGTTGGGGATAATGTCCTCTTTGAACAAAAGCTTTAGCCCGTCTGCAACCGGTTGCAGGCTTCCGAGGGGACCAGCGTATTCGGGGCCGATGCGCTGTTGCGCGGCGGCGGAGATTTTCCGTTCCAACCACACCGCCACGAGAACGCCCACCGTTGCCACGACGAGCATCAGCAACATGGGCAGGGGCATCCACACGACTTTCGCGACTTCGGACGGTAGGCCGAAGTTCGTGAGTAGGTCGATGAGACTGCCTTGAAGGTCAATTCCTGATTCCATATTGACGGATAAAATATGAAGATTTTTTACCAATACTTTTTCTAGTGTACATTGCAAGGTGAGGAGAGATGGCCGCAGGACTCATAAGAATTCCTACTCATTTGGGTTGAGGTCGATGATGAGGGGATGATGGGGTGATGAGAAGATTGGCGATCGCACTGCTGCTATGTGGGCTGTGGTTGGCGGGGTGTCAGCCTCAGTCGCCCCAAGAAACGGAAACCGCCCGCGTGGTGCGGGTTGTCAGCGGTCAAACGGTGGAAGTCGAATTCGCCGGAGAAGTCGAAACGGTACGCTTGCTCGGTCTCGATGTGCCGGATTTGCAACAAGTGCCGTGGGGTGAAGCGGCGAAAACGGCATTGGAAGCCGACATCGGCGGGAAAACAGTGCAGTTGGAATTCGATCTCGAGACCCGCGATCGCTTCGATCGCCGACTGGGATATATTTGGCTCGACGGCACGTTAATTAACGAACGGGCGATCGCCCGAGGTCACGGACTTTTCGCATCCCGTCCGCCGAACGTTAAATACGACACCCGACTCCAACACGCTCGCGATCGCGCCCGCATCTTAGGCTTAGGCATCTGGAATCCCGACGATCCCCTGCGCCAAACCCCCTCAGAATTCCGACGCCAACGCCGCTAACGCTAAATCCTTCTTGAAAGAAACCTGTCAGGGGCGGTGCGTGACGCGGCAAATCTCATGTTGCTGTCAATACAAGACATTTTCTGGCCGCGTCACACACCCTACCGCTGGCGACTGGTGACTGCACTAGCGCGGATACCAAAACATACCTTTAATACCCTCGGGGTCGGACATAAAGCCCAAGCCTCGGTAAAAATCGACCACGTGGGGGTCGGCGAAGAGAGTGATATTGCTAATATCTTCGCGACGGAGCTTACTAATTAAATAGTTCATCAACGCGCGGCCGAGACCCTTTCCTTGAAATTCCGGCCGGATAGCCACGTCCCAAACTGTGGCGTTGAAGGCGTAATCGGAGGTCGCGCGAGCAAAACCGATCAACCGCTTTCTCGCACCTCGAATTTCCCACATCGACACGACGAGGAAACTGTTTTCGAGTGCGCGGCGCACTTTGCGGAGGGGACGACGGGCCCAACCGACCGAGTCGCACAGTTCCTCGAGTTCGTAGAGGTCGATATTGCGATCGGTACTGAAGAAGATACGACTTTGCGTGCCTAAACGCTCGATCGTCCCTGGCGCAGCGTACTCTTCCAAAGACAGTGCTTTCGGCGACGGAGCCGGATCGGAACTACTGAAAATGCTTTTCCAAAAACCCATGCAGGCGTGGTAATGGTTAGTAGAAGTTCGCGAATGGGATAGTTGCCCTAGAGCTTCATTATATCTGGGGATTGCCTGTTCCAAGCGACGACCTCCCACAAATCCACGATTGTCGTCTATCCGTGCCAGGACGAAGGACTCGAAATCGCTTGGGGTAAGCCGATGTTCGACCCGTAAACGCCCGAACCTCTAACTTTCTATCGATCGCCTACAGTAGAATAGCGTTCTTCCGTTATCCATCGTGGTTGCATCTGACAAAGTCGCGCTCTCCCGTTGGGGCGCCATATCGACCGACGACCTGGCCTGTAACTGGACAATATCTATGGCTCCGGGCTTAAAATCATCTACCTTAGACCTGTTGAAACGCTTTAACCGGGCGTTTCCGCAGTTTTACGAGCAGTTTGTCAGCAGCGAGATCCAACTGCAAAACTTGAAGTTGGCGTACCATCTCTACAAAACGCGCCAAGCGGTCATCGAACTTCGTCCAGAAGGTCAGAAAAGCGCTCTACACTTCGCCTATCGCAATCAATCCTTTCTCCTCAGCGATATTTTCGGGGTGCTGGCGGCTTACGGACTGACGATTCACAGTTTGAGTTTGTACGGCCAGATCGCGCCGCCGATGTTGGTATTTATTAAGTTGGTGGTGTCTCGCGGCGGTCAGGCGCTTTCTGAGAAAACCTCCGAAAACGTGGCGCGTGCGGTTCAGGAGGCGCTGGCGGGACACTTCGAGGTCGAAGAGATGTTGGCGGTGGAGTTCAATCTCGATGCGGGGTTGGAGGATGTGGAAACGGAGTTTTACGTCGATCCCGTGTTTCACCTTCCGGCGTTGTTAATCGAGGCGGACAACCAACCGGGTTTGTTTTATAAGGTGATGTATGCCATTTGGCAAGAAGATTTGTTGGTGGTGAATGCGAATTTGTTGGTGTGGCGCGGTCGCACTCGGTTGATTTTGTATTTGCTGGGGCCGAATGAGTGCGCGATTCCCGATTATTTGGGAAATCAAATTGCGGACAGCGTGCGTCAGCGTTTGTTGGGAAGTTCTTAGGGTGGGGAGAAGTGAGGGCGATCGCACACTAACTCAAATTCCATCAAAATAGCGCCTAAACAGAGTCCATGAATACGATTACGCTATCGATTCCCAAATCCATCGAACTAACAGACGAACAGTTCGATCGCATCTGTACGGCGAATCGTGATTTGAGATTCGAGCGCACGGCGACGGGAGAATTAATTATTATGACACCGACAGGGGGCGAAACGGGACGGCAAAATTCAGAAATTCTCGGTCAACTGTGGCTGTGGAACCGCCAACACGAACTCGGTCACGTCTTCGACTCCTCTACGGGGTTCAAACTCCCAAACGGTGCGAATCGTTCCCCCGATGCGGCGTGGATTCCCCTGCAAACTTGGGAGTCTCTCAACGTCGAAGTCAGAAAGCGATTTCTTCCCCTGGCTCCCGATTTCGTCGTCGAGTTGCGATCGCTCAGTGACGAGTTAAAGTCGTTACAAGAGAAGATGCGGGAATATCTCGAGAATGGAACGCGCCTCGGTTGGTTGATTAATCCCGAGAATGAAGAAGTGGAAGTCTATCGTTTTGGGGAAGATTTACAAGTTTTGAACCGTCCTAACTCGTTGTCTGGCGAGCCACTTTTACCCGGTTTTGTCCTCGATTTATCTAATATTTGGCTCTCGAAAATGTAGAGCGATCGATGCCCACCAATAATGCTTTTTTGTAGCTAGAACAGCGGTACAAAAATCGCGTGGGGTGCGATCGCGGGAAACAAACCTAATTCGCGGGAAATCCAGTCCACAAACTTTCCGCAAACGCACTAACCCCCCATCACAACATCAAGCCTCCTGACTGGGTGTATCTCACTTTTGTTATCGCAACCCCACCCATCCTCCCCGAGATCGCGGGGAGGTACCGGAGGACGTTTGGCGAGCGCTCAGTCGAGGTGCGGAGGGGTCATGGCCAGTCACCAGTTACTGGCGATAGCGGCGCAACATTCCTGCAATTCGTTCGGCGCGATCGCGCTCGTAGTCGAGCAGTTTTCCGTAATACTCGTGTTCGCTCAAATTCAACGATAAATAAACGTGCTGTCGGGGATTTTTAAAGCCTTTGCTCGTGAAGAAATTAATCGCGGCTTCGTTGGAGGGATCGGTATCCATTAAAACGGTTTCAGCTCCCTGTCCGATCGTCCGTTCGATGAAGCGATCGACCAATTTTCCGGCGATACCAAGTCGATGAAAGTCTGGACTCACTCCCAACCAGCGAATATAACTGTAAACATTGAATTTTTTATCGGCTTTTTTCTCGACGATCGTGCCTAAAATAAACCCTGCAAATCGACCGCCTACTTCTGCCACTAAACACAAATCGGAATCGGTGTTGTAGGCTCCGGAGACTTCCCATTCATCCCAGGTTCGATAAAGTGAGGGATACAATTCGCTCGAAAAAAGTTGTTCGCCTAAATGGAAAATGGGCGCAATATCGTCAATTCCCATTTCGCGAACGGTAATTTCAGGGTGGGGGTTTGCTGTTTCTTCAGACACGATCGCTCCTTTATCATCAATGAATTTCAAATCAAACGCTAACGAGCTTGAAACTTGGGATATATCTCATACGGAATCTGTTTTCGATCGGCTAGATTTGCAAGAAGTTTTCACCACATCCCCCCTTAGCCCCCCACCCCAAAGGAGAGGGGGATGGAGGGGCTTGTCGGGTTGGGCAAAACCAGTATTTGAGTCCCCGATTTCGCTCGGACTCAACGCTGAGCGGAGCCGAAGCGAGCGGAGTCGAAGCGTTGAAATTCGGATTCCGTATTACACACTTCAGCGTTAACCACACTTAATGTAGAGGTCGGTGGGCATTGCCCACCCTACGGATAGCTTTCAAGCGCCCGATCTCTCGTGGTATCGACAGCACTGAAAGCCTTTTTGAAACGAGGTATTTCGAGTTAAATCGAAACGATGCTTCAAACGGCACTTTTCTGCTTCTTGCTCCGTTTCTTCTCCAACTGTTTCTGCTTTTGTTTCTCCCGCTTCTGCTTCCGCTTCTGTTCCTCTGCGCGTTGCTTTGCCTCTAAATCTGCCTTCACTCGCGCTTCTTCTTTTTTATCTAAGTAATAGTGATAGTCGCCGTTGTACAAATGTAACTCACCGTTTTCGATTTCGACAATTTTGTTGGCAACTTGCGAGATAAAGTAACGATCGTGCGAGACGATTAACGCCGTACCGTCGTATTCTTTCAGCGCCGTTTCTAACATCTCCTTTGCGGGAATATCCAAGTGGTTCGTCGGCTCGTCGAGAACCATCAAGTTCGCCGGACGCAACAGCATTTTCGCTAACGCCAACCGCGCCTTTTCACCACCGCTCAAGGAAGAAACAGGTTTAAAAACAGTTTCTCCACTAAATAAAAACCGTCCTAATAAGGTACGAACTTCTTCGTTTTTCCACGTTGGAACTTCTTGATGAATCGTTTCCATGACGGTTAGATTCAAATCCAAGGCTTCGGCTTGGTTCTGCTCGAAATAACCGGGGACGACGTTATGTTTTCCCAGTTCGACTTTTCCTTCCTCAATGGTTTCCATGCCCATAATCAACCGTAACAGGGTCGATTTGCCGCAACCGTTGGGGCCGAGAAAGGCAATACGATCGCCCCGTTCGACGAACAAATTGGCACCCAAAAATAAGATGTTGTCGTCGTAGGTATAGGTTAAATCTTCGATAGTGACGACTTCTCGTCCGCTGCGGGGCGCGGGGGGAAAGTGGAATTTCAAGCTTTTCGTGCTGCCCGCGGGAGCGTCCACGAGTTCCATTTTCTCGAGCTGTTTTTCGCGGCTTTTAGCCTGGGTGCTGCGGGTGGCACTGGCGCGAAATCGCTCGATAAAGGCTTGTTGTTTTTCGAGTTCTTTTTGTTGCCGTTCGTAAGTCGACAGTTGAGCCAGTTGACTTTCGGCTTTTTGCTCGAGATATGCCGTATAGTTGCCTAAATAGGTAGTAGAAACGCCCCGTTCGGTTTCGACGATTTGAGTACACAGGCGATCGAGAAATTCTCGGTCGTGCGACACGATAACCATCGGGGTGTTAATCCCTTTGAGGTAATTTTCTAACCATTCAATGGTTTCGAGATCGAGGTGGTTCGTCGGTTCGTCGAGGAGGAGAACGTCGGGGTCTTGCAGTAAGATTTTCCCTAAACTCATCCGCATTTGCCAGCCGCCGCTAAAGTCGCTGACGAGACGATCGCCGTCGCTGACAGAAAATCCCACTTCGGGAAGGATTTTTTCGATTTGAGACTCGAGACTGTAACCGTCGAGGGCTTCAAACTTGCGTTGGTGGCGATCGAGATCGTGAATCAGGCGATCGAGTTCCTCTGGGGAGGCGGTTTCCATCGCTTTCGTCACGTCGGCGATTTTCTGCTGGATGCAGTTGGCTTCCTCAAACACCGTCCAAAACTCAGCCCGGACGGTTCGCGTCGGTTCGACTTCAAACTCTTGAGTCAAATAGGCGATTTTCAAACTCGCCGGACGAATGACTTCGCCAGCGGTGGGTTCGATTTCGTCGGCGACGATTTTTAACTGGGTGGATTTTCCAGCCCCGTTAGCCCCGACGAGTCCGATGCGATCGCCGGGTTTGACTTCCCAAGTTACATCTTTGAGAACTTCGATCCCGCCGGGATAGATTTTGCTAATACGTTCGAGTCTAAGCATAAAATACGGTGTGAGGACTCCGGGTGTGCGGTGAGGTTTTGGCGAAGCAGTCTGCAAACTGCTCTCACTGTAACAAACCGTTACAACAATCCCAAGCATCAAATGTTACACGATGTTGGGGATGGGAGAGGAACGGGGCGCGTCTGGAATTTTAGGGTGTCAACGCAGTTGAAGAAACGCAGGGTTTGACAACGTGCGATCGTCAAGGACAGCAAGGGGGAGCAGGACGTCGGACAGTCGATCGCTGAAATTTTCCGAGATACTGTTCTAAGGCGGTAAGTTGAGAAAAATTAAGGCTGTAATACACCCAACGCCCTTCCTGACGAGGAGAAACTAACTTAGCGTCGCGTAAAACTTTCAGGTGAAACGACAGTTTCGATTGAGGCGTATCGAGGAGATCGCACAGTTCGCAGACGCAATGTTCGCGATCGCACAGCAAATCGAGAATTTGCAATCGCAGGGAATCCGACAGGGCGCGAAATCCCAGCCCGATCGATTTTTCGTCTAACACGTTCGGCGTTTTCATCTCTGCCTGCCAATACATCGATATTTCATTGTAACGAGTCGTCCGATTTTCCTAACTCGCCGTCTGTTGTCGCACCCGTTCTGAATAATCGGGCGATCGCACCCGTCGAAACAGTTGAAACGCCAACTTCCGCACGCTCGAGGGAAGATACGACAACCCCAGCCCCAATCGCGCTTTTTTCGACCCACCGCCGACCGCGATCGCTTGCTTTAACAAAGCGCGTCCCCGAGTCGCGTCTCCGGTTTCGATATATCGCAACCCCAAAGCTTCCTGAGTTCCCGCCAGTTTTTGACGCCGCAACTGTTCTAACTCCGCGTCGTCGAATCGATAACTGTCGAGACAGATGACTTTGGCGTTGAGAAAGCGCAGGTTCTGCTCGGGGCGAGTTTGTTGTCCGCCGTGAATGCGGTACTCCATTAAATATTCGGGAATATAGTACCCCTGCTTTCCCGCCAAGGCCAACCGGACGAGTAAATCGAAATCTTCGCAGCCGTCAGCCTCGGGGGGAAACGTCCGCATAAAATCCACCGCTCGCAACGCCTCGAGACGAAACAGCGTCGAACCGATTTGTAAGCTTTGATGGTGAAACGTCTGTAACGTTAAATCGGCAATTTTCCCCTCGGGAATTTTATCTTTTCCCCATCTGGCGGCGTTTTCCTGCGTCGTTCGCTCGTCTCGCCGACTGTTGGCGTCGATAATCCAGTGATTTGTACACACGAAGTCGATGTCGGGACGAGTTTCGAGAACGGCGACGGTTTTCTCAAGGAATTCCCGACAGAGTGCGTCGTCGTCGTCGAATTTAATGAAGTAGTCTCCCGTGGCGGCCTCGTATCCCGATCGCATATTAGGACTGCGCCGGATGTTCTGAGGGTGGCGGATGTAGCGAATGCGGGGGTCGTCCCACTGTGCGACCACTTCGGGGGTGTTGTCTGTCGACGCGTCGTCACAAACAATCAACTCGAAATCAGTATAAGTCTGGGCGAGAACGCTGTTGACCGCGTAGGTCAGGTAACGAGCGCGGTTGTAGGTGGGGATACAGACGCTAACTTTTGGCATACCACTTTGGGATAGGGGTTCGACGACGCCAGAAGGATGAGGAGAAACGGAGATACGAAAAACTCCGTGCAAAACAGCTAGATGTGGAGACGACCCGATCGCATCGAAAATTGGAGAGATTGGCAAGAAAGCCTCAACTGTAGTGTAGCTCGAACGCGATCGCCCCAACCATCGCCACAACGCGAAATCCGCCCGAAAGTTCGCAACCTCCAGACGGACTCACAAATTTCTCGTTTTATCCAACTCGGCGAAGCGAGCGCTTATCGAACTGCTTCAGCCAAACTGGGATTTTAGTAGAGAGCTTCTTCTTGGTGGGTGACGATGGTGCAGTCCGAGGTGGGATAAGCCACACAGGTTAAGATGTAACCGGCTTCGATTTGATCGTCGTCCAAGAAGGATTGGTCGGATTGGTCGATCGAACCTTCAGTGATTTTACCGGCGCAAGTCGAGCAAGCACCCGCACGGCAGGAGTAGGGTAGATCGATGCCTTGTTCTTCGGCTACGTCGAGGATGTACTCATCTTCGGGAACGTCGATTGTAGCGTTGAGACCTTCGTCTTCGTTAATGAGGGTAACTTTGTAAGTTGCCATGTGATTATTGTCTCCAGACTATAAGCTTTCCTAATCGCAAAAATCGACGTTTTTATCGCCGATCGGTCGCTGTTAGGTATCTACTATCTCTGATAGTACGGGAAAAAACGGATGATGCAACCCCTCGATCGAGGGCGATCGCAACGAAATTTATTATAACTATTCCTAATTCAACCTCGATTTACTTATGGATCGATTTCGTGAAAACCAATCCTATTAACAAAGTCTTTATATTTTGTCAATTCAACGAGAGTCGTAGCTTTTCAACTGCCTTGAGAGTTAAAGACGAGCGTTCGTCCGAGTAGGGGACAGCATGCAGCATGAAGGCTCGACGAGCGAATGAGGACTCTCTTCAACAAAACCGACAAGGATTCCCCGCTTGAAATCTCCGCGTTCGAGCGAGGGAGGAATTGTCGCTCCCCCGTGAAAAGTTTCACAAACCAAGGTTATAATTGCCAATAGGTGAAACTCTCGAGTCATGCAGCAAGTCCTAACAGCCAAACTCAAACTCGACCTGTCTCAGGAGCAGAAAGCGCTTTTAAGACAGGTCTGTTTGGCGTATCGGGACAGTTTGAACTACACTTCGCAAGTGGCCTTCGCGAACGGCCAACTTGACAGTGGGTACAAGCTGCAAAAACTGGTCTATACCGATCTCAGGCAGCGGTACGGGCTTCCGTCTCAAATGGCGTGTAATGTCCCTCGTCAGGTGGCCAGCACCTACAAAGGACTAAAAACGAAAGCCAAACAGAACGCCGCCCATCGCAAGGAGGGGAAAACCCAAAAACGATATAGGGGGCTAGAGAAGCCGCCCAAGTTTGTTTCCCGCACCTGCACTCTGAATTACGGACGGGACTACTCTTTCGTCAAGCCAGGCGTTAGCATTGTCACCTTACAAGGACGGATTAAGGTTCCCTACCACGGCTACCACAAGCACGTCCAACTGATTCGTTCGGGATCTGCCAAAATTGGAGCGGCAAAAATCTACTATGCTCGCTCGAGCCAAACCTATTATCTTCTGGTGAGCTTAGAACTGGAAATCCCCGACATCCAACCCGAAGACATTAAGCGCGTGGTGGGCGTAGACGTGGGACAGCGTTATCTGGCAGTTACCACCGATACTAACAATCGAACCCATTTCTATAACGGCAAACAGTCGGTTCACAAGGCAGCAGCTTATCAAAGAGCTAGAAAGTCCTTGCAGCGTAAAGGCACTCGTTCGGCCAAGCGGCGACTGGTCGCGTTGTCGGGACGAGAGAGACGGTTTATCGCCGAGAGAAACCACTGCATTGCCCAACAAATTGCCACTCCCGCCACTCTCATCGGCTTGGAGGATTTGACCCACATCCGGGAACGAACTCAGCCGAGACGTAAGGGAAAATCGGCATCATCTCGCCAACGTCAAGCCAACCACAGACAGGCAAAGTGGTCGTTTGCCGAACTGCATCAGTTCGTAGACTACAAAGCCATTCTCAAGGGTTCGTTGGCGATTAAGGTCGATGCTGACTACACCTCTCAGTCGTGCGTGTGCTGCGGACATACCTCTAGCAACAATCGCCCCAATAAAGGGTTGATTTTCCGGTGTGAAAACTGCGGCAAAGAACTCCATGCCGATTTAGTGGGGGCGAGAAATGTGGCCCTGAGAACGTTGCTTGTCCGGCAAGACTGGGCAAGCACGGGGCGCTTGTCAGCCGTCCCGGATGGTTCGTCGGATGAAACCAAAGCAGCAAGGCTTTCTCGCTTTGCTGAACTGCGGTGGACGGCAGAACCAAGCCCCGCTTGTAATCTTCGATTCAAGCGGGGTTGTTGACTCTCTCGATTTCCCGAGCGAGACACCCAGCAGTTTAAGCTGGAGAGAAGACGAACCGCGATGGATTCACCGAACCCCTATGCTCGTGTCCCCGTTTTCCCTCGGTACGTGGAACCTCGTAGCGGCGATCGCTCGAGGAAATCCCACCTTCGATCTCCAAGATGCGTTTTTCGCCTTTGTCATCGTGGGGCTTTTAATTCTCGCCGGACGCTCGATCCGCCAAAAGCTGAAGATCTTGCGAATACTCTACATCCCCAGTTCGATCGTTGCGGGGGTGTTGGCGTTGCTGCTCGGGCCGCAAGTTCTCGGACAATGGTTCGATCCCGATTCGCTACTCGGCGGGGGCTTGTTTTCCGAAGACGTTCGCAACGTTTGGAGTCAGTCTCCCGGTGTCTTTATCAACGTCGTCTTCGCGGCGTTATTTTTGGGGGAAACGCTTCCCAGTCCTCGGGACATTTGGCGCAAAGCTGCACCACAGGTAGCGTTCGGACAGAGTCTCGCCTGGGGTCAGTACGTGGTGGGATTGGTTTTGACGCTGTTTTTGTTGACGCCGATCTTCGGAATGTCTCCGATCGCGGGGGCGTTAATTGAAATTGCCTTTGAAGGGGGTCACGGAACGGCGGCGGGGATGGCTGAAACCTTTGTGGAGTTGGGATTTCCCGAGGGGGGCGATTTAGCTCTCGGATTGGCGACGATAGGAATCGTGTCGGGAATCGTATCGGGAATTTTGTTAGCCAACTGGGGACGCCGTCGGGGATGGGTGGCCTCGGCGAGACTGGAACCGGCTTCGGTGGAGGAACCTTACGAAACCGAAATCGCTCGCCGGGAAAACCCGGATATCGTGGCGGCTCGAAAACGGTTGACTCAGGATTTACTCATCGATCCGATTTCGCTGAATTTGGGATTTGTGGGGTTGGCGATCGCCATCGGTTGGTTGATGTTGGAATTTCTGAAAGCGATCGAAGCGGCCACCTGGGGACAGAACGGTTTGACGATCGTGGGCTACGTTCCCCTGTTTCCGATGGCGTTGTTGGGAGGAATCGCCGTACAGGGGATGTTGGCGCGGTTGCGTTTAACGCCGTTAGTGATGCGATCGCTGATGGAACGTATCGCTGGGGTGGCGTTGGACGTGACGATCGTTACGGCGTTGGCCTCGATTTCCCTGACGGCATTAGGGGCGAACGTGGTGCCGTTTACCGTGCTGGCGTTGGCAGGGATTGCTTGGAACGTCCTAGCCTTCGTATTTTTAGCCCCGCGTATGTTACCGACGTTTTGGTTCGAGCGGGGATTGGGAGATATGGGTCAGTCGATGGGCGTGACGGCCACGGGAATTTTGTTACTTCGGATGGTAGACCCTCACAACCGCTCGGGGGCGTTTGAAAGTTTTGCTTACAAGCAATTATTTTTCGAGCCGATCGTCGGTGGAGGGTTGTTTACGGCGGCGGCTCCAGTTCTCATCGTTCAGTTCGGAGCGACCGGGGTTTTGGTGCTGGCGGGGGGACTGTTGGTGTTTTGGCTAGTTTTGGGACTGTTCGTCTTCGGACGCAAGGTGCGATCGCTTCAGGAGTAATGGGTGCTGACGGTTTTGAATGGGCGAAGCGAATTCTCGATCTCGGGTCTCAGTTCGGCCTTGTCGATCGTGTTCGATCTCCTTAGCCCCCCGGCCGTAACGCCTCGAGCGTTTCGTCTGTAAAACGTAAATTAACTGTACTAACAAAATACTTATCTATAAATCCTGTGTTGCTTATTTCACAGGTCATTGAGAGCTTTTAAAAAAGAATTAATTTGTTGTATTTTCACCTTTGAAGAAAAATGCTTTAATCAAATTGGAGGGTTTGGAATTGGTGTTATGTATTGGATGACTTTAACATTAGCGATCGCCTACGTTAGCAGTGTTTATCTATTGCTGGCTTTGATTCGCAAGACGATGTTTCGCCGCGCAACTGCCAAAGTCAAATAATTGAAAGTCGGGGTCGAGAAACAGTAGATTAGCCGTTTCCCGACCTCGGCTCACAACCTATGCAATCGTACTTCGGGCGATCGAGGTTGAAAGGTGAGGCGTTTTAGAATCGTGCTTCTGGCCTAACGGTAGTGAAAATCCTTCGATCTCGCCGAGCAGATCGTCGAGTATCTGCCAGCGCTCGGCGGTTTCCAAAATCGTTTCCGTCACTTCTTGTCCCGGTGCGATGAGAAGAGTTCCGTCAGGTTTCGTGACGAAACGAGCCGCGTGACGCCCGAGAACGCGATGTTTGAGGTGATGGTACTCGATCGAGGACGAGTTCGTATCGGCGGTCTCGTCTGCTGTGCTGTAGGCAGTATCAGATGTCTCGAGGAGTCGAGATCCTCGTGTCATGATGAAATTCCTCCTTAGAATACGATGGTGTCACTTATCGAAAATAAAGCGATAACAAAAATATAGCTCGGACAGTGGAAAGCAACGAACCTGTCCCGAACTACGTTTAGTGTAACGAGTATCCGTCGTATTTCTGCCTATCGCTCGGTAGAGTTGCGATCGTTTTTTTCAAAAACGCGATCGATGGCATTTGCACGAAGATTACAAAGTTCTAGTGAAGTCATACCGATCTCGTATCGATATCGTCGTTGGAATCTAAAGTTTTTCTAAAACCATCGAGATTTTAAATCTTAACTATTTATAAAATTCTATTTTCGACAACCTTCACGAGTGTCCCTCGTCGAGGATAGAAAAAAACGCCCGATCGCACCTCGGTCGATCGGACGTTGAAAGAAAGCGCTAGAGAACTGAAAGCAGAAAGAACCTCTAATTCCCGTTGCGATCGGCAGAAAGCGGCATAAAATCAGCAAATTCACGCTGGTCGAAATGATAGACCGTGCGAATGGGATAGGGAATGCTAATGTCCGCGCGATCGCAGGCAGCCTTCAGTGCCATCACGACCTGAGTTTGCGTGCGCCGGACTGTCGCGCGTTCGGGATACGTCCAATAACGCACCACCAAATCGATCGAACTATCGCCAAAACTCACCACGTCCACTTCAATTTCCGGTTCTGCAAGAACCCCCTCGACTCCCTGGAGGGCTTCATAGAAAACCTCTCTAGCCTTGGGAAGTGGCGTGTTATAGTCCACCCCGATCGATAAATCCGTGCGGCGGTGAGACAAAGCCGTCAGCACCTGTACCGGACTCGTAAATACCAGAGAATTAGGAATGACGACGCGTTCGCCGCGATACGTCCGAATTTGCGTCGAACGAATGGCAATTTCCTCCACGGTTCCTTCATAATCGTCCACTACGATCTGATCGTGGAGTTGGAAGGGTTCGTGTAACAGCAGTAAGATTCCCGCCAGAAAATTCTTGAAAATATCCTGAAACGCAAAACCAACTGCCACCGAACTCAGCCCCAACAGAGCGATGAGATCGCCAACACGCAAGCCGGGAAACGCGATGACTCCCGCCGCGAGAATTCCCGCCACCCACGTCGCCACGAAACTCGTTTGTACCGTCAACGACTGGAGCGATCGACTTTTGAGAACGCGCCGCGCCGTTGCCGAAACCAGCCGCTGTACCAAACGGGAAACGTAGCGAGTCAGCAGCAAAACGACCGCTGCAACCAGCAACGCCGGTAGCAGTTCGATCGCCTGTCCCACGAGGTTAACCAGGCGGGACTGAATTTCTTGAATTAATGCAGTCATCTTGATGATTCCTTTAAAAAACGCAGCAGAGCGTGCGGCGTTCTTCCTAACAAGCACCGCTAACCTAGACGGAAATTGCCATTTTGTCATCTACCACTCGAGAGAGAGTCGAGGGTGCGATCGCCCAAAATGCCGAGACAGGACAGTTCTCTTTCCATCGAACGTCGCCCCGATCGCACAATCTGTCGTTTGACAGACGACTGCACCCCCCGCTCGTTGTTGTAATAGAGGTGAAGCGAAACGAAAGGAGTTTTTTATAGTATGCGTCCGATTAATATTGGATTAACCGATCGCCAACGTAAAGGAGTTATCGAACTTCTCAATCAAGACTTAGCGGACTTATACCTGCTGTTAGTCAAAACGAAGAAATATCACTGGGATGTCGTCGGTCCTCAGTTCCGTACGCTTCACGAACTTTGGGAAGAACACTATACCAGTCTGACTGAAAGCATCGACGAATGTGCCGAACGAGTGCGTGCGTTGGGTGGCTATCCCATCGGAACCGTCGAAGGCTTTTTACAACTGTCGTCGATTAAAGAACATCCCGGCGACGTGCCGACAGCCAATCAGATGGTCGAACGCTTGATGAACGACCACGAGCAAATTATTCGCAACTTGCGCGGTCATATCGATCGCTGCTCTGAAGAATTTGACGACGAAGGTACCGCCGATTTCTTAACTGGATTGATGGAAGACCACGAAGAGATGGCGTGGATGCTGCGTTCCTTCCTCGGCGGCGAATCTGTTACCGCAGACGGAACGGGTCGCGAATCCAGCGTCAGTGAAGAAATGCCGACCGGCGTGCGGTAATCGCTTCAGATTTATTACCGTTTGTTGTTGGAATGAAGTCGGTACTCTCTAACGGCTTAGCGTCCGAACTCCCCAGTTTCCCGAGGGAAACTGGGGGGTCGAGCGATAGCTGCTCTTTATTCCTAAAATAATTTTATAGAAATATTTTCACAAATACTCAATCTATCGAAAATTTATCATCTATCAATACATTTAGGGCTAAGTGCTGAGTGCATCTCAAAAATGTAAATCGATCGGAGGCAAGCTTGAGTCCTCGATTTAGCTGCTGTTGGGTTGAGCGAAGCCGAAACCCAACCTACCCCAGACTCATACATATTTTTACAAAAGTGAGATGCCCCCTAGGTGTTAGCCCTAATTTTCAATGCTTATTCTCTCGACCGAACCGATAATCTCTAACAATTGATGACTCTACCTAGAGTTTTAGATAAATTCACAAACATCTCAAAACAATCTACTTCTAGATAGATGCAAGACAACTGCCGTTTTCGTTAAAGTAAGAAGTGAAGATAAAGAAACACGCGAGGTAAAACACTTTGAGTATGTATTTATTAGTTGAAGGCTCTCAACAAGCCTTTCAATACCCGCTTTCTTTAATTGCCGTGGGTGTTGTAGGATTCATTGCCGCCGCTGCGTTAGGATCGATCGCCTGGTATAACTCCAAACGTCCTCCCGGTTGGCAAGATAAAGAACGTCCCGATGTCGTTCCCGACATTGACACCAATCAATAATTAAAGAGGGTTCTCAACGCCTCGCATTGGAACGAAATTCAAAATCTCTTCCAATCGCGAATCGAACGAAACCGCTCTGTTTGTAAACCACCGAAATCAGGAGACCAAAGTATGAGTATCAAACCGACACCGGACGCTGAAAACCTACATTACGATCGCGAAATCCTTCCTACCGAAACCGGAGAACGGTTAAAACGCGAAGGTGAAAACTTTCAAGAAACTCCCGAACCGGCCAAAGATCCCAGCGAAGGACATATCGACACCACTAAGGGTTACACCGTCGATCGCGAAGGCTTGGCGAACAACTACGCCATCGAACCGGAAATGTATTACGAAGTTCCCGGCGATCGCCGCGAGAAAAAGGAAGCACTCGAGCAGCAACGGGCTGAAGAAGTAGAAACCGTCAACGAAACCGACGAAGACGGCAAACTCGAAGTTGGAGAAGACCGCCGTGGTAAAGGCCCTGGCTTGTTCTAAACCCATCAACTGAATCTGACAGCCCAAGCTCAGCTTTCCCGCTGAGCTTATTCCTTTGGTATTAGAGAAACAGGGGTTGTCTGAGCGATTTTGTTTACATTCAAATCCTATTCTCCAATCTTTCATAAATTCTCGTTATTGCGATGCTACAGACCCTCAAATATCCCTCTAAAAAATGGATCGCTTGGTGGGCGAAATTCACGGCGATTCTCGCAGCGTTCAACCTGTTTTTAGGATTGTTCGACCTCAGTTACATTACCATGCGGGACGTCTATTTACGCTACGTTCCCGAACTCGTGACCCTTTACGATCCCGTCAAAGGCATCGAACCCCACCCTCAAACCGAAAAATATCTCGAGAGCGTCGATCGCCTCGTCGATCGCGTGGGCGAATCCGGTCTCGAATCCCAACAAACCGAAGCCTTACTAACCGGGTTGCGATCGCAAAGTGACGCCCTCATCGACGAAAACCCCTTTACCGGATCGGGAAAATTCGCCACCTTCGCCAAACTACAACGACGCGTCAGCGATCGCGTTGGTAGCGATTCCGCCAAACAAGCCTTGCGTCGCTTTTGGACGACAGACTACCTCCAGACTTACGGCGTGCGATCGGAACTGGCATTTTTCCAAACCCGCATCGCCCCCCTACTCGACGGTAACTATTACCGCCCCACCGACGATTACGGCCAACCTGTCGATTGGTACTGGCGCATCGACGCTTGGTTTATTGCCTTTTTCGCCATCGAATACCTCGCGTTGACCTTTTTCGTCTCTCGCCGTCGTCCCGGTGTAAGCTGGGGAGACGCCATGTTACGACGCTGGTACGACCTGTTTTTACTGGTTCCCATTTGGCGGTGGTTGCGAATTATCCCCGTCGCCGTAAGACTGCACCAGTCGAAAGTGGCGAACATGGAAGGGATTCTCTCGCAGATTACCTACGAACCGGCAGCGTATCTCTCCGATCGCGTGTCGGAGTTCGTCACCGTTCGCACGTTAAACCAGGCACAGGAGGCAATTACCGAAGGAGACATGGCCCGGGCGATTTTGCAACCCTCGTCCTACATTAGCGTCGGCGACGCCAATACCCTAGAAACCATTACCGATCGCCTGTTGCAACTGACCATTTATCGCGTCTTACCCGAAGTACAACCGGAACTGCGATCGCTGCTGCACTATTCCCTCGACAGTGCCTTTCGCGAATCGGCGTTCGTCGAACTCATCGAACGCATTCCCGCCTTACAACATTTGCCTCAAGACACCATCGATAACTTGTCCAACTACCTGGCCAACGCCACCTGCGACGCTTTAGCCAACGCCTACGCCGACGAAATCGGACGGGAACGCTTCGACGAACTGACCCAAGAATTTCAAGTGGCGTTGCGGCAAGAACTTCAAGACGAGAAGACCTTAGACGAATTGCAGACCTTGTTATCCGACCTTCTCGAAGAAGTGAAAATCAATTACGTGCAGCGATCGGCCGAACGCACTCCCGAAGAAACCATCGAAGATGTCGAAGCGGTCTTCGATCGCATCGAACGGGAAAACGCCGCCGCCTCGTCCCAAGACTCTACCTAGGGACAGACGACCGACCTCTCGAAGATGAGATAAGGTCGCACCAAAACCTTTGAATTTTGGCGATATTCATCGGGCGATCGCTCGTTTTTGAAAAGCCATTCCTTTGCAAACCTCAAACTGAGTCATCTTCCTTTATGACCTCCATTGCCACCGAACAGATCGATCGCATTGCCAACAACCAACATCACAACCCCTTTGAAATCCTCGGATCGCACAAAATCTCAGACAACGGAAAAAGCCAGTGGGTCGTCCGGGCCTATCTGCCCAAAGCCGAAGCCGCCTGGGTGGTTCGTCCCGAAGAACGGCAAGAATACCCCATGAAAGCCGTTCACCACCCCAACTTTTTCGAGTGTGCGATCGACGTTCCCGAACTGAAGAACTACCAACTCAAAGTCAGAGAAGGCGATCGCGAACGAGTGTTTTACGACCCCTATGCCTTTCGATCGCCTCGATTTACCGACTTTGACTTTTTCCTGTTTGGCGAAGGGAACCACCACCGCATTTACGAAAAACTCGGGGCGCACTTAGACACCGTAGACGGCATCGCGGGTGTATACTTCGCCGTTTGGGCCCCCAACGCCCGCAACGTCTCCGTCGTGGGCGACTTCAACAACTGGGACGGCCGCGAACACCAAATGCGCCTGACGCAAAACGGCATCTGGGAACTGTTCGTTCCCGAACTGAAGCCGGGAACCCTCTACAAATACGAAATCAAAAATCCCCAGGGTCACATTTACCTCAAATCCGATCCTTACGGATTCGATCGCGAAGTGCGACCCGACACCGCCTCCGTCGTCGCCGACTTAGATACCTACCAATGGGGCGATCGCGACTGGCTAGAACAACGACGTCACAGCGACCCTCACGATCTCCCCGTTTCCATCTACGAAATGCACGCCGGATCGTGGTTGCATACCCGTGCAGACGATCCCCCCGAAAGCGGAAAAGTCGTCCGCGTCTCCCAAAAACCCGAAGGTCGCTTTTTGACCTATCGCGAACTGGGCGATCGCCTGATTCCCTACATCAAAGAACTCGGTTACACCCACATCGAACTGATGCCCGTCGCCGAACATCCCTTCGATGGCTCTTGGGGATACCAAGTCACCGGGTACTTCTCCCCCTCCTCCCGCTACGGAAGTCCCGAAGACTTCATGTATTTTGTAGACCAGTGCCACCAAAACGACATCGGCGTCATCGTCGATTGGGTTCCCGGTCACTTCCCCAAAGACGACCACGGCTTAGCCTTCTTCGACGGAACGCACCTCTACGAACACGCCGATCCCCGTCAAGGCGAACATCAAGAATGGGGAACTTACGTGTTCAACTACGGTCGCAACGAAGTCCGCAACTTCCTCGTTTCCAACGCCCTGTTTTGGTTTGACAAGTACCACATCGACGGAATTCGCGTCGATGCCGTCGCCTCGATGTTGTATCTCGACTACAAC
Source organism: Geitlerinema sp. CS-897 (assembly GCF_028368005.1). Classification (NCBI taxonomy): domain Bacteria; kingdom Bacillati; phylum Cyanobacteriota; class Cyanophyceae; order Geitlerinematales; family Geitlerinemataceae; genus Geitlerinema; species Geitlerinema sp. CS-897. The sequence continues at coordinate 26,040 of NZ_JAQNCQ010000093.1, forward strand.
CGCAAAGATGGCGAGTGGATACCCAACAAATACGGTGGGAACGAGAACTTAGAAGCTGCGGATTTTCTACGCCAACTCAACTATTTAATTTTCGGCTACTACCCCGGAATTCTATCGATCGCCGAAGAATCGACAGCCTGGCCGTTAGTGTCGCGTCCCACGTATCTCGGCGGCTTGGGCTTTAACTTCAAATGGAACATGGGCTGGATGCACGATATGCTGGATTACTTCAGCATCGATCCCGTCTATCGCCGCTACCACCACAACCACGTCACCTTTAGTTTGATGTATGCGTTCAGCGAAAACTTCATGCTGGCGTTGTCTCACGACGAAGTGGTTCACGGAAAGGGCAGCCTGTTCGACAAAATGCCGGGGGACGACTGGCAGAAATTCGCGAATTTGCGTTGTTTGTTCGCCTATATGTTTACCCATCCCGGCAAGAAAACCATGTTTATGGGGATGGAGTTCGGACAAGGACGCGAATGGAACGTTTGGGACGATCTCGATTGGGATTTGTTGAACCACGAACCCCATCAGAAACTCAAACAGTTTTTCTGCGATTTGAATCAGTTGTATCGCAGTCAACCGGCGTTGTACACGCAAGACTTTTCTTTTGAAGGATTTGAGTGGATCGATTGTAACGATGCCGATAACAGTATCGTCTCGTTTTTGCGGAAGGATAAATACACTCAAGAATTCGTCGTGACAGTGTGTAATTTTACGCCCGTTCCTAAAGAAAATTACTGGGTTGGCGTTCCTCAACCGGGATTTTACGACGAAATTTTCAACAGCGACGCGGAAAATTACGGCGGTAGCAATATGGGCAATATGGGCGGCAAATGGTCGATTCACTGGTCGAATCCTAAATGGAAACTTGCCTTAGACTTGTGTTTGCCTCCGTTGAGTGTAGTGGTGTTTAAATACAATCCCCAGAAATCACAACGGTAACGGTTTCACTTAATTAAAACCGTAAACTGTAGGTTTTTTTCGAGCGCACGAACTGAACTCAATCTTAGTTTTTTGGTCAATTTTCAACAGAAGAACGCACGTCTCGCAGTACAGCGGTGGAGTGCATCTCAAGGGATGTAATACGGAATCCGAATCTCAATGCTTCGACTCCGCTCGCTTCGACTCCGTTCAGCGTTGAGTCCGAGCGAAGTCGAGGACTCAAACACTGGTTTTCCCCAGTCAGACAAGCCCCTATATCCCGCCAACCCCCCTTTGAAAGGGGAGCTAACGGGGGGGATGTGGTGAAGACTTCTTGAAACCGAGCTTATCGGAAACGGATTCCGTCTAAAAATATGAGTTTGGGTTGGGTGGAGCGATCGCAAAACTCAACAACATCTCAATTCATTGCAGAGACTGCAATCTGATAAATTTACATTTTTGAGATGCGCCCGTTTTAAATGGGAGCGATCGCGGTATTTCGAGATGGGATTTTTTAAAAGGAGAGAAATTCTAATGGTTGCGACGGTAAACACTGCATCAAAAATCAAACTGGTTGAAGAAGAAACACAAAAATTACTCGACTGGGCAGAATCCGTCGAAAAGTCCGATGAAACCCTGTTTCACAAAGCCCAAACCCTGGCGACGAAATTAGGAGCGTGGTATCGTTCCGACGGACTGACTGAAATCGGGTTTTGGGTTCCCGAATTGAGTCCTGGTGAAATCCAACCGAAAAACATTTACCTGGAAATCTTCACCCCCCTCGACCCGATCGATCCCTTTTCTGACTTGCAAACCGTCAAATTCCGTCGCGAGTACGTCAACCTCGAGCGTCAAGGGGAGTATATGTGGGGTGTGTTGACGGGAATGCAACCGGGAACGAAAGAGCGATTCGGGTCGTTGTATTGGTTGCGATATCTCGACTACGACAACGAAATTCGCACCATCGGAGATTTTCTCGCCGATTCCCTCCCTTACGGCGTGTACGCCCCAGCAGAACTGTACGATCGCGATCGCCTGCAACAAGAACGGGAAGATTTACGGTATTTTCACAACTTCGCCAGCGAAGACGGAACCCCCGTTCGCGTCAAATCGCCCCAAAACATCCTGCAACTGCACGTTAACACCGCTTCTCCAGAAGGGTCTTTAGCGGGGCTGACGCGGCTGTTCCAGCGGATTTCCGACAAACTCGCCAAGGGGGAAGATCTGACCCCCGCCGAACAGAATTACGTGGGGTACGAGGCGGTACAACTGTTACCCATCGAGCCGACGGTCGAATATTTGGGCGATCGCGACCATGGGAAAGGCTTTTTTCTCTGCGACGAAGAAGATCGCTTGAAAATGGACCCTGACAGCGAAGCGATCGAATACGAAACCGACGAAATCGTCGTCACCCTCAAAAAACCCGATACAGAAAACTGGGGATACGACATCGTGATTTTCGGCATGGCGGCCACCAATCCCGCCGTTCTCGAAACTCAGCGTCCCGACGAAGTGGTGGAATTCGTCTCCACCTTGCACAACTTCCACAGCGGCCCGATTCAAGTCATCTACGATATCGTCTACGGCCATGCCGACAACCAGGCGTTGAACCTCCTCAACGGACGATTTCTCAAAGGTCCGAATATGTACGGCCAGGACGTGAACCATCAAAACCCCGTGGTTCGCGCCATTTTACTCGAAATGCAGCGACGCAAAGCCAACACCGGTATCGACGGTATCCGCGTCGATGGGGCGCAGGATTTTAAATATTTCAACCCTATGTCCGGCCGCGTCGAATACGACGATGTCTATTTACAGGAAATGGCACGGGTTCCCCAGGAAATCGGCGACAGTTGCCGCTATCCCTTCGCCATTTTCGAGGACGGACGACCCTGGCCCGCCGAAGGTTGGGAAGAGATTTCCACCTATCGCGACATTGTCGAATTTTTGCCGGAGAGTTTCCAGTGGGGACCGCTGATTTTCGCCCACAACACCCCCAGTCTGACGAAGTTCTGGAGTCGGAAATGGCGTCGCGTCTGCGAGGTTATGCAAGTGGGGGAAAACTGGATTACCGGATGCGGCAACCACGACACCCTACGCCGAGGTACGCAAGTCGATCCCAGTTTGCCCGTGAACTGGAATTTAGGGCAAACGCTGCCAGAGGTGTTGAACAACGCCTACGACAATCCGGCAATTTCTATGTTGGTGTATGGGTTTAGTCCCGGTCTTCCGATGGACTTTATCAACTGTACGATGCGCGCACCTTGGGGCTTTCTCCGCAACACGGACGATCGCTACGGGGTGAAAGTGGTCGCCGAGGAAGCGGGATTTCTCGATTGGCAAGTCGAACCCGAGGTGTACGCCAATGCGGGTATTTTCCCCCGGTTAAAACAGATGGGATTCACTAAGTTGGGCGAGTTGCGTCAGTTTATGCGGGGACTCCACGACGCGATCGCAGAAACCGACTACGATCTCGATGCAGTGGCGCAGATTTGTCAGCGTCATTTGGGGGCGTTTTCGGAAACGGAGGAAGCGAAAGCCGAAGCGACGGAACGCAAATCGGCGGCAGAGTTGCAAAAACTCAACGTTCCCGACAAGTCACCCATTTTGACCGAGTTAGACGTGGGTAAATTGAAGGATTTCGCCCGTGCGTTCATGGAAGACGCCCACGAAATTTGTAACGTCTGGCTGCACGAGGAGTTTTTGAACCCGGAACAGACGGCGTATAACTTGGCGTTGCGTCAGTTCCGGTTACAGCGTCCGTGGTTGGGACACAATTGCGGCGGACGCGATCGCTTCAACCACATCGACGAGGACACGCGCACGGTGTATTACGGAATGCGAACCGCCCCGGACAACGGGGAACGGGTGGCGATGGTGGTTCATATGGGCGGCGAACCGTTGACGGTGACGTTGGGGGATTGGTTACAGTTGGATTGGGACGAATCGACGGTGGCGATCGCCTCCCCAGGGGTCGAAATTGAAGACGTGCGATCGTTCGAGTTGCACGACAGTCAAGGGGTCTTGTTGACGTCAAACGCCGAGGCGTAAATTGCGCTATCCCTTTTCGGTCAAAGATCTCGCCCCGATTTGACCGAAGAGGGATAAATACCCGACTCGCAACCGACGGCGATCGCGCCAGAACTCAGCGTCGATCGAACCGGCGATGGCGGGAACACCCGCACGGCCGTTTCCGACACTGAAAGCTGAACCCGCGCCCCGACGGGCAATACCGACAGCTCGGAACTACGAGCGTGGAGACATTGACCCGAGGGCATCATCAAACAATAGCGGTGTTCCCGGCCGAGAAACTGTCGGTCGCGAACGGCGATCTTGCCCGTTTCGTCTGGCTTGACGACGATGTCTTCCTCGCGAACCATCACTTCGGCAATATCTGAGGACAATTCTCCGGCCGCCGAAACGTCGAATTCTCCCATTTCGGTTTCCCAATACGACCCGTTCCGACGCGCTTCGAGAAAGTTCGCCTGGGTTACGAACTCCGCCACGAAGCGAGAGGCCGGTTCGCGATAAATTTCTTCGGGCGTTCCCAGTTGTTCGAGGCGGCCTTGGCGCATCACGCCGATCGTGTCAGAAATGGCCATGGCCTCTTCGCGATCGTGGGTGACGAACACGGCCGTCGTTCCCGTGGCTTTGAGGATGTTACGGATTTCGTTTCGCAGGTACAACCGCACCTGAACGTCGAGATTGCTCAGGGGTTCGTCGAGTAACATCAACACTGGACGGGGAGCTAAAGCCCGAGCCAGGGCGACTCGCTGTCGTTGACCGCCCGAGAGTTGGTGGGGGTAGCGGTCGTTGAGTCCTTCGAGATCGACAAGGGCGATCGCCTCGCGCACGCGGCGATCGATGTCGCTGGGTTTGAGCTTGAGTTTCTTTAAGCCAAACGCAATGTTATCGGCAATGCTGAGATGGGGAAACAGGGCGAATTCTTGGAAAACCATGCCCAAATTCCGTTTTTCGGGGGGGAGCGATCGCCCTCGAGCGGCGACGACTCGTCCGTCGAGAACGATCTGACCGCGATCGAGCATCTCGAATCCTGCCACTAACCGCAGTAACGTTGTTTTTCCACAGCCTGACGGACCGAGTAACGATAGAATTTGGCCTTGATGTAGCGTCAAGTCAATGGCTTCAACAGCAGGAACGGTGGTTTGGGGATATTGCTTGCAAACCCCTTCCAGCTTCAGGATTTCTGAGGTCATAGGCAGTCGAGCGCTTCGTCAGGAGCTTCGCGAACACAACAAATTAAAAATTCTCTCAATTAGGATAGCAACAAGAGGACAGATCTTCCAACAAGTTTTCGTAAAGACTGGCAGTGATGTCGTTGCAGCCAAAAACCTAGCATTCGGGGCTTCTTGAGGATGTCGAGACGGGGAACTCTGCGATCGCGCCCGGTTTGAGTCGGTTGAAATCTAGGACGTTATTGAGACTCAATTTTATTTGGTGTCCTCAGCGGCGATCGCCCCGATCGATTCGAGATCGCGATCGATGCCAATCCTCGCGATCGAACAGAACTTCCATACAGAGCGCCAATCCCACAAATCCGAACGAATCTAACACCGATTGCCAAACGGCAAACGGGAGATGTCCCGAAGGTGCGTCGTTCGTATAGTTGGCGCGATCGAGATCGAACCACTTGCCCCCACTCACCCACTGCGCGCGGGTTCCGACGGCCGAATATTCGCCGTCCGCTTCGAGATAAAATTGCCGTTGAACGCTCAATCCAAACCGTCCGTCGCTGTAGGTTTGCCACAGGCGATCGAGAGTTCGCAACCGATCGCCCGAGAGAGACTCCCAATCGTCGAGTTCCAAATATCCTCGCTGTTCGGTGCCAGCGCTTCGTAACAACAACCGTAGCGTTTCGCGATCGGCCGCTTCGTACTTCCCCTGACTTAACAAGTCTTCTAAGCGAGTAAAATCGAGCGAGGCTGGGGGAGCGTGAGGCTCAGCTAAAGTCAGTGGCGATGCTTTCTCTAAGGAGGTCGAACCTCGACTCGTCGAGATTTCGTCGACACTGCGACGCGCGAACTCCCGTTCTCGTTTTTGGCGCGATCGCCCCTCGAGATACAGCTTGCTCGTTATCCACACCACACCCAGCGCGATCGCCACCATCACAGCGATCCATTCCATACGGCCTCAATCCCCAAATTTCCTCTAACAGTCTATAGGCTGGCTAAAACGGGTGACTGATACTCCCTCCTCCGATCGGCTGGGTTTCGAGAAGTCTTCACCACATCCCCCTACCCCTCTCCCTTCGGGGGATGGAAGGACTTGTCGCGCTCGTTCAAATTATTGTTTGAGTCCTCGACTCCGCTCGGACTCAACGCTGAGCGGAGCCGAAGCGTTGAAATTCGGATTCCGTCTAAAACACCGTTCGCGGCTCACCGATCGCTGCTCGCTGAAAAAGGGGTAGTTCCCAAGGCACTACCCCTACAATCTTGTTCGGTTAACGTCAGACGTGACGCCAGTTAAACAGTCAACTAGGCGGAAACCGCAGACTTGGTTTTCGCAGCCAGTTCGCCGCTGGCATATTTCGCCGCAAATTCATCCAGCGGAATTTGCTCGATCTTCGTGGCGTTGCCAGCCGTGCCGAAAGCATCGTAACGCTTCGCGCACACTTGTTTCATGTACTTGATAGAGGGTTTCATGAAGTGGCGAGGATCGAAGTTAGAAGGATCTTTCGCCGCCGCTTCGCGAATTGCCGCCGTGATAGCCAAGCGGTTGTCGGTGTCGATGTTGACTTTGCGAACGCCGCTCTTAATGCCTTTTTGAATTTCTTCGAGAGGCACGCCGTAGGTTTCGGGAATTTGACCGCCGTATTGGTTGATCATATCCAACCACTCTTGCGGCACGGAGGAAGAACCGTGCATGACCAAGTGGGTGTTGGGCAGACGGCTGTGAATTTCTTCAATGCGGCTGATAGCTAAAATTTCACCCGTCGGTTTGCGGGTGAACTTGTAAGCACCGTGGCTGGTACCGATGGCAACTGCCAGAGCGTCAACTTGAGTGCGCTCGACGAATTCCACGGCTTCGTCGGGATCGGTCAACAGTTGCTCGCGGCTGAGAACGCCTTCTGCACCGTGACCGTCTTCTTTATCGCCTTTACCGGTTTCGAGAGAACCGAGGCAGCCCAGCTCGCCTTCAACGCTAACGCCAATCGAGTGAGCTACATCGACGACGGTTTTGGTAACGTTGACGTTGTACTCGAAGCTAGCGGGGGTTTTCGCGTCAGCTTCGAGGGAGCCGTCCATCATCACGCTGGTAAAACCGTTGCGGATGGCAGAGTAGCAGGTGGCGGGGCTGTTGCCGTGGTCTTGGTGCATCACCACGGGGATGTGGGGATAGGTTTCGACTGCCGCCATCACCAAGTGACGCAGGAAGTTTTCACCCGCGTACTTACGCGCACCGCGAGATGCCTGGAGGATCACGGGGCTGTTGGTTTCATCAGCCGCTTGCATGATCGCCAGGATCTGCTCCATATTGTTGACGTTGTACGCCGGGATACCGTAACCGTTTTCTGCCGCGTGGTCGAGCAGCAGGCGCATGGGGACTAACGCCATAAACTTCCTCCTGTTAAATTCCGCTTTCCGAGCTAGCGTTTATCAAACTAGCAAGTTGATTACAACAATATTAAGATAAATTTCATCCGTTGGCGAATAATTACAATATCTCGATCGAAATATCGATCCCGGCCGACCTGGGTTAAAGGAATCTTACTCAGGGTCGATCGCAAGCCCACAGCAACAGTTAAAGGACTGGCTTCGATTAAAATTCCAAATTTTTTTGATAAAAAACTGCAATCCAACAAAACGATCCCCGTAGGGACGTTGCAGATAACGTCACCACAAGGGATCGATCGAGGGACAGTCGATCGAGGGACAGTCGATCGCAGATCGTGAAGAAGAGAAACCGAACGATCGCGTTTCTGTATCCTCTGTCTCGAAATCCTGACAGTCTAAACCGACAGGCGATCGCGGCTGACCGACGCCAAGGCTTCGCTCAACGCGCGAACGGCGGCGATCGCTTCGAGATCGCTTTCGAGACGGTTGACTGCCGAACCGACGCCGATTCCAGCCGCCCCGGCCGCCACGGCCATCGGTGCCGTCACGCTAGAAAGCCCAGAGGCGCAGAGGACGGGAACCGATACGGCGCGAGAAATTTCAGCCGCCGCGGCCAACGTCGGCGCAGCTTTTTCGATCAGTCCGAGCGTTCCGGCGTGAACGGGTTGGCTGCTGGTGCCGCCTTCGGTTTGGATAATGTCAGCACCGGCGTCGACTAAGGCTTCGGCCAAACGCACCTGTTCGTCGAGCGCCAAAATATGAGGAACCGTCACCGACAGGGTAATTTCGGGGAACAATGCCCGAGTTTCGCGGGTCAGCTGTAGGACTTCGGGCGCTTCAAAGCGGCGTCCTAAAGCGTAAAAAGCATCGTAATTTCCGATTTCGAGGAGGTCGGCGCCAGCCTCGACAGCGGGAACGAATTTTTCCGGTTCTACCGCCGAAACACACACCGGAAGGTCGGTAATGGATTTGGCCGAGCGCACCAAATCCGCGTCGGCGGCGATATCGACAAAGGTAGCACCGCCGAGATGGGCAGCTTTCACCGTGCGGGCGACGCGATCGGCGTCGAAGTTCGTCAGTCCGCTGATGATTTTGAGGGCTTGTCCGCGATCGAAGGCTCGCTGTAGCGTTGCAAGCAAGGTCATAGGGTTTTCGTTGACAACTTACAAATTAACTTGACCTATTTTGACATCGAACGGGATGCGATCGGGCTGCGACGACAGAAACCCCCACGCGATCGCTACTGCGAGCTAATCCAAAACCCGACGCATATAATTGCGCCACAACTGGGCTGCATTGCCGCTGCTGCCATAAGTTCGGCTGTTGTCGTCGTTGCCCAACCAAACCCCCGTCACGATCGCCCGTTCGGGAACGTAACCGATAAACCACAAATCTACGCTGTAATCGGTCGTTCCCGTTTTTCCAGCTTCCCCCAATCCCAAATAGGCGTTCGCCCCAGTGCCGTTTTCGATAACGCCGCGCAACATATTTGTCATCAATGCCGCTACCTCCGAGGAAATCGCCTGACGCCCGATCGGTTCGTCTTCAGCGTAATCGTAAATGGTGCGACAGGTGCGGAAGTCGCCGCGATCGCTGCAATCGCTGCTATCGAGAATCCGACGGATGGCGTGAGCTTGGTTCCACTGTCCCTCGTTGGCCAAAATTCCGTAAGCCCCGGTCATCTCCAGCAAGTTCACCTCGCTTTGTCCCAATACCAACCCCGGAACCGGATTGAGTTCCGACTCGATACCCATGACCTGCGCCCGATCGACGACGGCCTCGAGTCCCACTTCCCGCGCCACGCGCAACGCTACGGCGTTTTCTGACTGCGCCAAGGCGCGATACATATCGATACTGCCGCTACTGCGCTCGCACCCGCTGTATCCCCGACCCTGCCAAGTCAAGGGAGCGCAAGAAAACTGCGTGCCGGGCGAAATTCCCCGTTCGAGGGCTTCGACGTAAGCGAAGACTTTAAAGGTCGAACCGGGTTGTCGTTGAGCTTGAGTCGCGCGGTTGAACTGGCTGTCTCGATAGCTGACCCCTCCCGTCATGGCGATAATCTCGCCGTTGCGGAAGTCTAGGGAAACTAACGCCCCCGTAGAAAACCCCAGTTGAGCGCCTTCAGTGCGGACGTACTGTTGCAGGCTGTTTTCAGCTTGGGCTTGCATTTGGGGATCGAGTCCCGTTTCGACGATAAAGTTGCCCTCGCGAGCCAGTTCTTCGCCGAGCAACCGCTCGAGTTCTACGAAAACGTAATCGTAGAAGTAAGGGGCGACGGTGCTTTCGAGGATTTCCCGCGCTCTGGGATCGATCTCGATGCGCGATCGCCGAGCGCGATCGGCTTCTTCTTGGGAGATCGTCCCCAAGGCTCGCATCCGAGCGATGACGCGATCGCGGTACTGAACGGCGAGATCGTAGTTTTGGATGGGGTTGAAGCGGTTCGGAGCGGGTAGGATTCCCGCTAGGGTGGCCGCTTCGGAGAGGGTAAGGGCGTCGGCAGATTTGCCGAAGTAGAACTGAGCGGCGTCCTCGAACCCGTACAAGTCGATGCCGAGAAAGACTTGGTTGAGATAGGTTAACAGCAGTTTGTCTTTGCTGTAGAAGGTTTCGAGCTTGAGGGCGACGACGGCTTCTCGCAGTTTGCGGCCGGCAGAATCGGCAGTTCCCACGTAGTCGCGATAGAGGTTGCGAGCGAGTTGTTGGGTGAGGGTGCTGGCCCCTTCGCGAATTTCGCCCCCTCGCAGGTTGGTAACGGCCGCTCGGGCGACGCCGATGGGATCGATGCCCAAATGCCAGTAGAAACGGCTGTCTTCGGAAGCGATGACGGCGTCGGGGAGGTAGGGGCCGAAATCGGCGAGCGTGGGATTTTCGGCGTGGCTGGTGCTGTAGGGTTCCCGTAAGGGCTGCTCGCCGTCGCGGGAGTAGACGACGACGGGGCCGGTCACGGAGCGAGGGAGGGGACGCACGGCAAATTTCTGCCATTCGGCGAGAACCCACATCGCGCCGAGGGCACAGATTCCTGTAAAACTGTAGGCACTCCAGCGAAAAGCGCGGGCGTACCAGGGGGGCGGGTTGTGAAATTGAATCTGTACTGCATCGATTAAGTCTGGAGGACCGAGGCTGAGAATATCGCCGTGTTTGAGGGGCAGTTTGCGAATTCGTCGCTTGCGGATGTAGACGCCGTTGGTCGAGTTTTCGTCCCGCAGGACGAAGCGATCGCGGCGGTTTTGGCGATCGCGCGTTAGAGATACGTGCGTTTTGCTGACGAGGGGAGTCGGAACGACGATGTCGCATTGAGAAGACCGCCCGAGTAGGTAGCGATCGCCGAGCAACGGGTACACTTGGGCTTTAGGGACTCGAGCGTCTCGAACCCACAGCTCGGGGACGCGAGCGTTCGGCTTGAGGACCAGTTGCCCGAAGTTCACCTTCGCCTGAAGGTGTCGTGCGACTTGCGTCACCGTTGAGAGGATCGTTCTCGGGGCTTGCGTCGGTGGAGGTTCGGTCTGGGGAGAACGCGCTTGGGGATCGCGAGGAGGTTTGGGAGAAGTCACGATCGTGCTAGACGTGAAAATGGACGGACGTGCGCTATAAGCTACTCGGCGATCGATCGCCGTTCCTGAATTTTATTGCGGTCTCTGCGTGACCTTATCTTATGGCCGATCGCCCTTCTCTCGCTCGTCGAACGATAGCGCTATCGATCCTCGATCGACTCCCGCTCGAGAAATTTCTGTTCGAGGATGGCGAGTCGCTCCTCAACCTGAGTCAGGCGATCGTGGGACGATGGCAAGCCCAGGTAAGCTCGCAGCGACTGAATGACGATATCGGATTTGGATTCTCCCGTTTCCTGCATTCGCGCGAGAATCGCTTCGTGGATGTCTGGCGGAATTCTCACGCCCAGAAATGGATTTGGCATCGGATTATCTAGCTCACCGCCACGAAGGAGACATGAACAGTCTTGATTTGAAGGTTCCCCTCGATAATTTCGGGGGAGTCGGTCGGCGCGCGGCGCTCCCGTCAACTCACCTCGAGCGAGGCCGGACGCGATCGCCGAGTGACAACTCTTGGGCGATCGGAGGATCGAGACCCGAGAGTTCGCGCTCGTCGTTTTTTGGTCTTTTTGAGGACAGTGTGGGCCTGGGTTGACACCACTGTTGCCATAAATCAGGTTGCCCGAACTTGCGTTTGGCAGAGTTCGAGCGAACTCGCGATTTAAAGGATTTTCGCTATTTTCAGCCCCTTTTTATTTTCCTATTACAACCGTTTCTCCTGTTTGGAGAACGATATCGGCGGATTTTCAACCTGAAGGCTGTCGCCATTCTAGCACTGAGAAGATCGATTCTACGATGAGACCTTAACGAGCTTGCAACGGACAGAGTAAATATATCCTTAATTGCTTTTTGTCAAGTTAAAAAACGTTGTTGATTTTCATTTGTAACGAAATATGAGAGCAATTGCTCTCAGGTTTAAAAACGCGAAAATCAAACTCATATATAATTTAAAGCATTACCCTGTAAGGATTTTGAAGGATACGGTCGGAACGAGACTTGACCGAACAACTTTACATAATATAACATTTTGAAAAAAATGTTATCAAAATCCGAACCCAATGTTGACTCATCTGCACGGGAATTCCAGCGTTCGCTTTGTCGAGGGCAGCGATCGCCGGCAGTGTTTCGAGAACGGAAGGAGTGAAGTTTTGAAACGAAACAAAGATAAAATCTTAGTCGTCGATGACGATGCTGCGATCCGTCAAATGCTCCAAGTGCGCTTGTCGATGGCAGGTTACGACGTAGCGACGGTCGGCGACGGTCGCTCGGCGCTCGAGTGCTTTGAGGACGAACGACCCGATCTCATCGTGTTAGACGTGATGCTCCCCGAACTCGATGGTTGTCAGGTCTGTCAACAACTACGGGAGCGATCGCAAGTTCCCATCATCATGCTTTCGGCTCTCTCGCAAATCAAAGACCGAATCGCCGGACTCGAAGCCGGAGCTGACGATTACCTGGTCAAACCCTTCAGTCCCAGAGAACTCGAAGCCCGTATCGCAACGATCCTACGGCGGTTGCGAGATGTGTCTCCCGCCCGCGAGACTCCCCCAGGTACCCTCGAAATCGGTTCTTTGCGGATCGACACCAATCGCCAACAGGTTTACAAAAACAGTCAACGCGTTTGGCTGACCTATACTGAATTCAAACTTCTCGAGCTGCTGTTCGAGCGTGCTGGAGAACCCGTCTCTCGCGCCGAGATTTTAGAAAAGTTGTGGGGGTATCCGCCAAATCGCCAATCGGACTTACGAGCGATCGACGTTTATGTGGCGCGATTGCGAGCCAAAATTGAAGACGATCCGAAAAATCCAGAACTCATTTTGACGATTCGTGGCTTTGGTTACGTCGCGCAACGGTTGACGCAGTATCGCGAACCCATTTCGTTTTAACGCGACTGCATTAGAGATGAGGTGACGAGGAGAGAAATCGATATCGTTCCATCATCAGGTCACCCCATCATCACATTAGCGACTCTCGCGATCGCTCGGCGATCGCAGTGCCACGAGAATCAAGCAAAACATCCCGATGTTAATCGAAACGTCGGCTAAGTTGAACACGGGAAAGTCAATCCAGCGAAAATCGAGAAAATCGATGACTTCTCCCCGAACGAAGCGATCGATCCCGTTTCCCACTGCACCGCCGAGAATACATCCGTACCCGAACTGCTCCCAAAAATTAATACGAGGTCCCCACAGAGCCAGGGCGATCAGCCCCAAGCTCACCAACAGCGACAGCCACTTCAACCATTCGCTCCCCGAAAACAAGCTGAACGCCGCCCCTGTGTTGGTGACGTAAGTAAAGTGGAAAACGCCGGGAACGATGGGAATCGATTGAAACAGCTCGAAGGTTTGGACGACCCAAATTTTCGCGAGTCGATCGGCGATCGTACTCACCACCGCCGCGATCCAAAACAAAGCGTTTTTATATCGTCGCTTGGACATTCAACAATTTTACCCAGTCGGGTAAGGAATTAAGACTCTTGGGAAAACCGCTCCTCACTGTATCAAACATTGGGGACGAGAGAAACGCCAGTACCACAATACAGTTGAAGTCAGCACGACCGACACCGATCGCGCCGGACTTCAACTATCTAGAAGGCGTCGTCAACACGCGGGATAGCGGACGTTCGATTCCGACTTTCGATAACGGATTGGGCAAGACGCACGAGAAGACTCCTGTAGAATGACAACGAACCGTCAGAAGAAATGCCGGTATATCCTTTAAAAACGTCCGAAAATGTAGCTCGGAGTGCGCCCGGATTCGCCGCAGTTCGTAACGGAGGGACGAATCGATCGCGCAGACCAACGCTTTAGGTGACGACGTCCTCTTCGTCGAGCGGCTTGAGGAGTTCGACGGTGTCGCGACCGTCCCAATTTTTCAGGTAGACTTTAACTTGTTCCTCTTTCGCCGTCGGTAAAACTTTTCCCGTAAAATCGGGATGGATCGGTAGCTGTCGGTGTCCGCGATCGACTAAAACCGCCAGCGCGATCGCCTCGGGACGACCGTATTCTTGAACGGCGTTGAGGGCGGCGCGAATCGTGCGACCGGTGTAAATGACATCATCGACTAAGATGACGATTTTATCCGTTAGATCGAACGGAATATCCGTTTTTTCTGGCGTTCGCACGCCAATGCGATCGAGGTCGTCTCGGTAAAAGGTAATATCGAGAGCGCCGACAGGAACTGAAACGTTTTCCAGCGCTTCGATTTGGCTGGCTAACATTTGGGCTAGGGGGACACCTCGAGTATGAATCCCCAACAGGACTAATCGATCGGGCTGTCCTGACTTTTCGATGACTTGAGATGCAATGCGGGTCAGGGTTCGACGGATTTCTTCCTCAGAAAGAATTTCCACAATTTTCATAACACGACTGGCCAGTAATCGACATCGGCTAAACGACAAAACTCGTCTGTTCTCCCTGCGCCGCTTGCCAACTGCGAGCGTCGTGGTAGAGATCTTCTAAAGAGATACTGTAAAGTGCTTCTTTAAGCTTTCGGTGCAGTTGGTTCCACAAGACGAACGTGACCCAATCTTCAGCCCTCTCCGCGTCAGGAGTATGATGAGGTAAGGGATCGAGCGTTTCACCGACCGCTTCGAGAATTTGTCCGAGGGAAATTCGATCGGGGCTTCGAGCCAGTTGATATCCTCCTTGCGCGCCCCGTACAGATGTGACTAATCCCGCTTGACGTAAGGCAATGGATAGCTTTTCTAAATAAGGCGCAGGTAAACCTTGCCGTTCGGCGATCGCTTTAACAGAAGTCGGGCGATCGCGGGCGTTGGCACATAAATCTAAGAGAGCTTTGACGCTATAGTGGCCTCGGGTGGTTAACTTCATCGACCTCTCCTAATTTTTATCGGTTCCTCACTCTCCACTACCGGTTTGTTGGGAGTTTGGGGAAAGATTTCAAGCCGATTTGCATCTCAGCACCGACCTCGAGAGTCCCCCGACTCTCGAAACCCCTGAGATCGCCTCTCCCGATTCTATCGCCCCCAGGTAAAGATGGAGTTTCAATCGTCGAGGGATGTTGGAGGATTTGCCGTTGGCGATCCGATCTAAGTTTGCAAAATAAGTTGATACGAAATTAAGAATTTTATTTCAATGAAACTTCAGTTAAGATACAATAGTATCGACAGGTTGTCTATCGTTTTAGAGAGAAGTTAATGAGTAACCCGAGTAACGAACCGTTGACTGGTCAAGCTTTGCTAGAAAAAGTCAAAGAGCTGGGAAACCTCCCGAAAGAGGAAAAGGCTCGACAATGTGGCTATTACACCGTCACAAAAAATAACGTCGAACGAGTCAACATGATGAAGTTCCTCAACGCACTGATCGATGCAGAGGGGATTCAGCTCGACAGCAAACAACCCTCGAACGGACGGGGCGGACGGAGTGCCAGCTATCGCATCAGCGTGCAGTCGAACGGAAACTTACTGATCGGCGCGGCTTACACCAAACAAATGGGTCTTCAACCCGGCGACGAATTCGAGATCTCTTTAGGTCGCAAACACATCCATTTGAAACAAGTCGGCGCAGAAGAAGACGAAGAGTAAGGTCGGATCGCCAGCAACGCGATCGCCCGTAAAATTTCGGCTACCCCAACCCCCGTCTGTTGTCATAAAGGCGGGTCAGCTTGCGTTTGAAATCGAGACCCCAGACGTTCGCCCGACTCGATCGCGCGTCAGAGTCGAAGACGGCGAACCTCGTTTCAAACGATCTGACCTTCTGACCTTGAGGGGGGCGACCGTTAACGAGAAGACAGTTGCGAACTTCAACTGCTAAGCTAAACGAATTGAGTCATCTCGTTCGACCTCGACGATTTCCATCTCGAGGTCGGCGGCGATCGCTCGGCTGCGAGATCGTACTGAAGGACAGGCGAACTTGCCAAAAAAGTCGCGATCGAGGTTAGGCTAGTGAAAGAAACGAGGTCGTCCTTCAACGGCAGTTTCCCGACTGCCAGCTCGAAACATTCCCCGTCAGGATGAAAAAGCCGAGCTGTTCGCTGGCGAGGACAGCCGACGCATCGACCCAGCAAGCCGACGGAGCGAGAGCGCCCTTTTCCGTCAGCGCGTTCGCAAAAATCCCAAACCCTAAATCCGACCTAACTTCCGAACCGCTATCGCCAATCGAAGCGAAAAACACCCATGTCTAGCATGCAAGACCAATTCACGGTTCATTTCTGGGGCGTTAGAGGTAGCATTGCCTGTCCTGGCTCCGAAACAGTTCGATACGGTGGAAATACACCTTGCGTTGAAATGCGCGTGGGGAGAAAGCGCCTCATCTTCGACGGAGGAACGGGACTACGGGTGCTAGGTCAGCACCTACTCTCGCAAATGCCCGTCGAAGCCTATATGTTCTTCACCCATTCCCATTGGGATCACATTCAAGGCTTTCCGTTCTTCGTTCCCGCCTTCGTCAAAGGAAACAAATTTCGGATTTACGGAGCAGTCGCACCCAACGGCGCCACGATCGAACAGCGACTCAACGACCAAATGCTCCACCCGAACTTCCCAGTTCCCTTGCAGATTATGGGAGCGCAGTTAGAATTTAACGACCTCGAAATCGGTCAGACGGTCTCCCTCGACTCCGTTACCGTCGAAACCGCCTTACTCAACCATCCCGGCGAAGCCGTCGGCTATCGCGTCAACTGGAACGGCCACGCCGTCGCCTACATTACCGATACCGAACACTACCGAGACCGACTCGATCCCAACGTTCTCAATCTAGCTCGCAACGCCGACGCAATTATCTACGACGCCACCTACACCGATGAAGAGTACCATTCTCCCACCACGAGTAAAAAAGGTTGGGGACATTCGACGTGGCAAGAAGCCGTAAAAGTCGCCAAAGCCGCCAAGGTCAAACAACTCGTCATTTTTCATCACGACCCTCTTCACAACGACGACTTTCTCGACAACGTCGGTAAACAAGTCAAAGCAGCTTTTCCGAACAGCGTGATGGCTCGCGAGGGGATGACGCTACAAATTGCCTCGCCCCTGGCTGTATTGATGCCCGATTCCTCAGAAGATGCTAAAGTTTCAGTCTAGAGGCCGCACGCACGTCGTGGGTTCGAGATTGCAAGCCTTATTTATCCCATCAAGCCTGTGTGGGTGACTTCTTCTTTAACCACAGTTTTAAAACCAGCAAAAGTCGCACTCGGAAATTTCGACGGCGTCCACCTCGGACACCAGCAAGTGATTCGGGAAGTCCTGCACGACACCACACCAGATGCAGACGTCTCGCTCCGCGATCCGAGGGGCGCGAACCTCGATCGCCCTCGTTCCGTCGACCTCAACTCGAAGGACTCGAAGGTGCGGGGTGGAGGTCGGACTTACACCACAGTCGTAACCTTTAACCCCCATCCCCAGGAGTTTTTCAGCGGTCGCAAGCGGTTGTTACTGACACCCGTACGGGAAAAAGTCGACTATCTCAAAACCCTCGGCGTCGATCAGGTAGTCTTACTTCCGTTCGATCGCGAATTAGTGAATTTGACCCCCGAAGCCTTCGTCGAAAAAATTTTGGTGCGCCATCTCGAGGCGAAGCACGTCAGCGTCGGCGAAAACTTCCGATTCGGACGAAACCGTTCCGGTAGCGTCGTCGATTTGCAAGACTTGGCCGCCGCCTACGGAATTCGGACTAGCATCGTCGGTCTTTGCTGTTTAGAAGACGATCGCATCAGCAGTTCCATCGTGCGTCATGCCTTAGAACTGGGCAATCTCGCCCAAGCGAACCGACTGTTAGGACGACCCTACCGCCTCATCGGAACGGTGGTGAAAGGTCAACAACTCGGGCGTCAGTTGGGTTTCCCCACCGCCAACTTACAACTGCCTCCCGATAAGTT
The DNA here is from genome assembly GCF_028368005.1 of Geitlerinema sp. CS-897. NCBI lineage: Bacteria > Bacillati > Cyanobacteriota > Cyanophyceae > Geitlerinematales > Geitlerinemataceae > Geitlerinema > Geitlerinema sp. CS-897. Next base: position 43,924 of record NZ_JAQNCQ010000093.1, read on the forward strand.
TTTACCCCGTTGGGGCGTTTACAGTACTTGGGTCGAAATCGACAACTGCGAGACGGTCGTTCCCGGCGTCGCGAACTTCGGCTGTCGTCCCACAGTAGCCGGCGATCGCCCCACCGTCGAAGTTCACCTGCTCGACTGGCAAGGGGATTTATACGATCGCACCGTGACGTTACATTTAACGGGTTTCTTGCGTCCCGAACACAAATTCGACTCGATCGACAGCTTGAAAACCCAAATTCAACAGGACTGTGAATCCGCTCGCGAACAACTCGCACAGACGACGTTCGCCGCAGACCGCGATCGACGAACCCCAAGCAGTGAGTACAGTTGACTGTTTCGCGCCAGTCACCTTCTCACCGTCCGTTATCCCGATAAGCCCCAGTAACAGATGCAAACTGCCCCAAAATCCGACCCGAAATGGCTTCTGTGGCTCGACAACCTGGCGATCGCCGCTTGGGGAGTTCTGATCCTGAAATACTGGCTGAACGGGAAACTGCGGATTCTCATCCACCCCGCCTATACCTGGCTGTGTGTCGCCGCCGCGATCGGCTTTCTCCTCGTCGCCACCTGGAAAAGCCTGCAACTGTGGAAACGTCGTCGCCTTCCGATCGTTCCCCAACAACACATCAGCCTGTTTCCCCCCGGTTGGAGTTCCGCCTTACTCCTACTCGCCGCTTTCGCGGGATTGGTCATAACGCCCCGTCCCTTTACCAGCCAAGTCGCCCTCGAACGCGGCGTTACCGATGCCTTAGCCATTACTCGCGTCGAACCCCAGAGTTTCCGAGCCAACCTCAATCCAGAAGATCGATCGATTATCGACTGGACGCGTACCCTGAGCGTGTACCCCGAACCCGACGCCTACGCCGGAGACCCCGTCGATGTCGTGGGTTTCGTCATTCACGCCCCCGACCTCCCCGAAAATTACTTTATCGTGGCGCGATTCACCATCACCTGTTGCGCGGCCGATGCCTATCCCGTCGGTTTACCGGTCAAACTGACGGACGAACGCCAAGCCTACCCTCCCGATACTTGGGTGCGCGTGCGCGGCAAAATCCTCTCAGCAGTCTTACAAGACCGGCGACAGGTGGCAATTTTAGCCGAGGCGATCGAATCCGTTCCCGAACCCGAAAATCCCTACAGTTATTGACGAGGAGATAAGGAGATAAGGAGACACTGCGATCTGTTCGCTGTCTTCACTGGTGACTGGTGACTGGCGACTGGTGACTGGTTCGAGTCCCAAACAACGACGCGGTTTCAGGTAGAATAACTTGGATCGACTAAAATCAATAACCCTGTTCACAGCCCGTTGCAATGGCAGAAACCTTATTTTTCAACGCTTTAAGAGAAGCCATCGACGAAGAAATGGCGCGAGACGAGACCGTCTTCGTCCTCGGAGAGGATGTCGGTCACTACGGCGGTTCCTACAAAGTTACCAAAGACCTCTATCAAAAATACGGCGAACTGCGCCTGCTCGATACGCCCATCGCCGAAAACAGTTTCACGGGGATGGCCGTAGGTGCGGCGATTACAGGGTTGCGACCCATCATCGAAGGCATGAACATGGGGTTTCTGCTCCTGGCCTTCAACCAAATCGCCAATAATGCCGGGATGTTGCGCTACACCTCCGGCGGAAACTTCAAAATTCCTATGGTGATTCGCGGTCCGGGTGGTGTCGGACGCCAACTCGGTGCCGAACACTCCCAACGGCTCGAAGCGTACTTTCAAGCCGTTCCGGGGTTGAAAATCGTCGCTTGTTCGACCCCATACAACGCGAAAGGTTTGCTCAAAGCCGCTATTCGCGACAACAACCCAGTGTTGTTCTTCGAACACGTGCTGCTCTACAACCTCAAAGAAAACTTACCCGAGGGCGAATACGTCGTTCCCCTCGATAAAGCCGAAGTGGTGCGAGACGGAAAAGACGTGACGATTTTGACCTACTCGCGGATGCGCCACCACTGCACGCAAGCGGCAAAAACCTTAGAAAAAGACGGGTTCGACCCGGAAATTATCGATTTGATTTCCCTCAAACCCTACGACCTCGAAACCATCGGAAATTCGATTCGCAAAACCCACCGCGTTATCGTCGTCGAAGAATGTATGAAAACTGGCGGTGTCGGAGCCGAACTGATCGCCACCATTAACGACCATTTCTTCGACGAACTCGACGCCCCCGTGATTCGTTTGTCTTCACAAGACATTCCGACGCCCTATAACGGAATGCTCGAACGGCTGACGATCGTGCAACCGCATCAAATCGTCGAAGCGGTTCAGAACATGGTGGCGTTAAAAGTGTAGCCGTCTCGTTTCTGACACTCTCAAAGCAGGTTCCCCTCCCAGTCGTCGTTATGCGAAAACAGCAGTCTCTACTCGTTCTCATCGCCGTCTTGCTCTTAGCTGCGATCGTGGTTTTGGTTCAAGTCCCGATTCGCTTGGGATTAGACCTCGAAGGTGGGTCGCAACTTACCATTCAGGTGCAACCGACTGAAGAAATCCAGACGATTACCTCCCGCGAGATGGAGGCGGTACTGACCGTGATTCGCAACCGCGTCGACGGATTGGGGGTGAGCGAACCTCAAGTTCAAACGGTGGGAGAAGACCGAATTTCAGTGCAGCTTCCCGGCGTCAACAATCCCGAACAAGCCGAACGGGTGCTGGGAGGAACGGCGCAACTGGAGTTTCGAGAAGAAACGAAAAATCCCGAAGTTCGGGCGCAGTTGAGAGTCCGACAGGAAGAGTTACTCGGGCTGTTGCAGAAGCAAGAACAGCTCGAACTCGAGGGAACTTCCGAACAGCAGCGGGAAATTCGCCAGGCGATCGCTGCCAAAGAAGAGCAAATTCGGGAACTCAACGCTCGTCTGTACGAAAAGGTGGGTTTGACCGGTAAAAACCTCGAAGACGCCAACGTGGCCTCGACTCCACTCGAAGGAATTTGGAGCGTCACCATCGATTTCGATCGCGAAGGGGGCGACAAGTTTGCCGAACTGACGAAACGGATTGCGGGAACCGGTCGGCGGTTGGGGATTTTTCTCGACGGCGAACTGATTAGCGACCCCGGTGTCGGAGCTGAATACGCCGAAACCGGGATTACGGGAGGCGGCGCTCGCATCGACGGACAGTTTACTCTAGAGCGAGCGAACACGCTGGCGACTCAACTGCGGGCTGGGGCGTTACCCGTTCCCATCGAAATCGTCGAAAACCGAACGGTCGGAGCGACCCTCGGCCGAGACAGCATCCGCAGCAGCATCTACGCTGGTCTCGGAGGCTTGGTGTTGGTGTTAGGGTTTATGGTGGTCTACTATCGCCTACCCGGTATCATTGCCGACGTGTCTCTGGCCATTTATGCTGTATTGACGCTTTCCTGTTATGCGTTGCTGGGCGTCACGCTGACCTTACCGGGAATTGCTGGATTTATTCTCAGTATCGGTATGGCGGTCGATGCGAACGTCTTGATTTTCGAGCGCACGCGGGAAGAACTGCGATCGGGCAAGACCTTGTATCGATCGGTCGAGTCGGGATTTTACCGGGCGTTTTCCAGTATTTTGGATAGTAACGTGACGACGCTGATCGCGTGTTTGGCGCTGTTCTGGTTCGGTGCGGGATTGGTCAAGGGCTTTGCTGTCACTTTAGCCATCGGTGTCGGCGTCAGTATGTTTACTGCGATTACCTGTAGCCGAACGCTGCTATTTTACGTGTTGACTCTGCCCGACCTCAAAAAACCGGAACTGTTTTGTCCGAATTTGGCGAACCACTAATTTCCTCCCAACACCCGTTTATCTTAAAGTGAAGGGTTTTCGGGACAGCGTTTCGAGTCAACCCGAAAACCGACCCAGTTAGATTTTCAAGTTTTGGGGAACCCCCGCCCCGTTCCCCGTTCCCTGTTCCCCGTTCCCCATCCCAAACTGATGAAACTGAGCGTTACCCAACAACGAAATTTTTGGTGGTCGCTGTCGATCGCACTGGCGGCGATCGGAACGATCGCGATGGCTATATCGTTCGGCCAGTTTGGGGCCCCGATTCCCCTCGGCTTAGATTTTGCCGGAGGTACGCGCTTGCAGTTGGAACGGGACTGTTCGATTCCCGATAACTGCGCCGCGCCCATCGATGTCTCAGTGGCGCGAGAGGTGATGACCTCCCAGGGCTTGGGGAATAACGTACAGGTCATCGGTGAAAATCAACAGGGATTGTTGGTGCGGACGGGAGATTTGGGGGTCGAGCAGCGATCGCGCTTGCAAGACGCGTTAGAAACGGAAATCGGCCAGTTCGATCCCGAGAAACTGCAAATCGATACGGTCGGCCCCACCATCGGACGGCGGTTACTGCGGGCGGGGTTGGCGTCGCTGGTGGCGGCCAGCGTGGGTATCGTCTTGTATTTGAGTCTTCGTTTCCAATTCGATTACGCCGTTTTTGCCATCGTTGCCCTGTTGCACGACGTTTGGATTACCGTCGGACTGTTTTCGCTGCTGGGACTCGTTTCGAGTTTCGAGGCGGATAGTTTGTTCGTGGTCGCGCTCTTGACAATTATCGGATTTTCTGTTAACGATACCGTGGTCATCTACGATCGCGTCCGCGAAATCCTCAAACTCCAACCCGAATGGGAGATTAACGAGGTCGTAGACGAAGCGGTCAACCAAACGTTAACGCGATCGATCAATACCACGGCCACGACGTTATTGCCCCTGGTGGCAATTTTTATCTTCGGCGGCGAAACGCTGAAGTATTTTGCCCTGGCGCTCTCGATCGGGTTTGCGCTGGGGGCATATTCGAGTATTTTCATCGCGAGTGTGGCGCTGGCCTTGTGGCGATCGTCTCGTCCCCAACCGGTCGAAGCCGTTACCGTTTCCGAGACGCCGACCTCAAAAGAAGAGCGATCGTAATCGCTCGCTGACAAACTTTCCAGGTAGCATCCCGTTCGTCCCGACGACGACCTCATGCACGACGACCCCACCCTCCCGAACTTCAAGCGGCAACTCCAACGGCTGCATCGCCTGACCGTCGTTGCCCGTTGGATCGTTGTCAGTTTACTGTGGTCGAGCGTCGGGATCTGGAGTCTGTGGCAGTTGCGCCACGAGATCGCGTTGTGGGTCGAGTATTTTACTTGGGTTGCCGTGTGGTATGGATTTCGCCATCGTATTTGGGCGGCGATCGGGTTAGGGCTATGTACGGGAAACACCCTGGCTGTCCTCCTGTGGCAAAGCCGCAACCTTCTGTGGGGATTGCCGGAGATCGAACGCCGACGCTTAGAACGGCAACTGTACCGAATTCACCGTACCGGGCCGTCCCATCCTCTGTGGAAATGGGTCGTTTCTCCAACATCGGAAAGCCTCTCTAAAGGAGAGTAGACCCTCGCTTTACCGCCGTCTCGAACCAGAAACCTCTACAATGAACAAATAAACGTTGTATCCTAACTGGCAACTCCCCTTTATAGCGGTCTTTGTCAGATGTGAAATGCAACGGATTCTCGGGATTTCCCCCTAGTAACTTTTACGGGCGATCGCGCCAGAGAACGGCGTGGCGTCCTCGTCGATCGCTGTCCCTAACCTTCCGTCAGATGTCGCTTGCATCGCACTGGGCGTTTTCGCTCGGCAGTCGCGTCAGTGGGCGATCGCACTGAAGCTCCCTAGCTCCCTCGCTGTCGTAGAGATGAGTGGCGATCTCGGCTGACGAGATTTTGTGCGTTCGGGATGGTTCCAGCCTTTGAAGCTTTTGCCTATGTTCGGCCCGACTTCCTTTCGTCGTATTTTGCTATCGCGCATCTTGCTGCTCAGCGTTCCGGTGTTGGCGATCGGACAGTACGTGACTTATCGCAAAGCTCGTTCTAGCTTACTCGAAACCGCCCGCCAAAACTTGACCGAAAGCGCCGTTCGTAAGAGCAATAGTATTTACGAGAGCGTCAACGCTTTAAAGGTCAGCGTCAGTGCAGCCAGCGAAGCCGCTGCTATTAAATCGGGATCTCCGAGCGAAGCACAAGCATTTTTAGATCGTTTTGTCAAGTCTCTTCCTCCGACCGTGCGCTGCGTTGAAGTGGCGGACTTGCAGGCCGAACGTCCCATCGCCAGTACTTGCGATCGCCCGATCTTTGAGGCGTCCGCTTCGGACTATTGGGCGTCTCGAGTGACGGCGTCACCGTTTCATAACAATGCAATTTACGTGAGCGCCCGCGTTCCCGACCCGATCGCAGCCGATATCGACGACGAGACCGACAATCCCCGAGGCGAAACCTATCTCAACTTTAGCGCTCCCGTCTACGTGCGAGCCGACGACGGAACGGACGCGCTCCGTTATGCTCTGACCTTGCGATCGATCTTGTATCGACCCAACGAACCGAAAAACCGGCCCGGGTCGCTCACCGGTTCGACCGTGGCGATCGATTCCAACGGTATCGTCTTGGAACATCCCATTCCGTCCCAGGTGGGCTTGAGCGTGGACGCCACGGCCAACAGCCAACGTCTGCGCGACCTCATCGGAAGCGCCCTCGCTGGAAATCAGAACTTCCTGCATCTCTTTGCCTTTGAATCCGATACCGTAGAACTGTTGGCAGGTTATACCGCCATGCCGTCTCCCTTGACGACGGGAGAAGAAGGCGATCGCTGGGTTATCCTGGCCGTCACGCATCTCGACGACGCGCTCGCCGGACTCGAACCCATTCGTCAAGTCATGTTCAATCTCGTCTTGGGCTTACTGGCTGCCAACCTCATCGCGACGTTGTATCTAGCCCGAGATTTAGCCCGTCCGGTCGAACAACTCGGCGAATACGCCCGAAACGTCGAATGTAACACCGCCTCCGAACCGATTCCCGAGAGTTTTTTCATTCACGAATTCAACCAACTGGCCACCGCCCTCAACCGCACCATCGAACGGTTGAAATCTTGGGCGCAAGAACTCGAAGCGGCTTGGAAAGAAGCCAAAACTGCCAACCAGCTCAAAAGCGAATTTCTCACGACAATTTCTCACGAACTGCGAACGCCCCTCAACGGCATTATCGGCAGCGTTCGTCTCGTGCGGGACGGCTTTTGCGATAATAAAGACGAAGAACGAGACTTTTTACAGCGAGCAGACGACGCCGCCGTTCACCTGCTCGGGATTATCAACGATATTTTGGATATTTCTAAAATCGAGGCGGGAACGCTGACAGTAGCGATCGAAACAGTCGATTTGCACGCGATCCTCCAAGAAGCCATCGATTTATATGCGGCAGCGATCCGAGAAAAAGGGTTAGAGTTAAATTTGTGTGGGAGGTCGGACGACGAGCGATCGCTGTGGGTTCGTGCCGATGCGGGCAAGCTCAAACAAGTCTGCCTCAACGCTTTAAGTAACGCCGTTAAGTTTACAGACACTGGCAAAATTTCAATTTCAACCCGCATCGAACTCGACGAACCCGAGTCGGAAAATGCCGTAGACCGACGAGCTGTCGTCGAAATCAGCGATACGGGTATCGGTGTCGAGCCAGCAGATTTCGACAAACTGTTCGAGCCTTTCGTTACGATTGACGGGTCGCGAACGCGGCGATTTGGTGGAACGGGTTTGGGATTGGCAATTTCTCGAAACTTGATGGAGATGATGCACGGCTCGATTTCCCTGTACAGTGAAGGGGTCGGACGGGGAGCGACCGTGACGTTAACGATTCCATTAGCCCAGCGCGCCCCTTCGAGTTCTACGGCAGACGTCGGCGATCGCGCCAACTGTTAGCGACGCTGCCACAACAAACACAGGATTAAGAACAGCAGTTGCACGGCGGTCGGCGCTAAGCACAACGCGACGACGAAACAGACGATGGCGATCGCGCCTGCGAGAACGGATTCGATTTCTTCGTCAGCCCCGGCACAGAGAATTGCAGCGATCGAGCCGAGAGCTAAGGGAACGACAGATGCAGAGAACATGGACAGGTCACCTCGGGAGTTATCGACCGCATCGCGCGACGGTCGAGGGAATTCTTACGACGCTTTTATTCAACTGGACTTTGTGGCGTGCGATCGCGCCGGAGGTTCCACAACCCGATCTGTCACGGAAGACGACAGACAGTTGGGCGATCGGTCGGGCGATCGTCGTCCAGTGCTGCATCCCCACAAGGCGACTTTATAATATAGCCTGTGAGGTTCTGTCTTCTCACCGAGCGTGGTTTCGCGTATGAAAGCCCTGCAAACTCTGACACAGCAGCTCGGCCGCCAATGGCATCGGTGGCGCGAAAATGCGACGCACCGCCGCGAAAGCGGTGCGGCCGGTTCCCCTGCGGTCGTAGCGTCGTCGAACCGACGGCATCGCCCGGAACTCGGGGTAAAATCCTCCCGAAAGCGGACGACTTCGAGTCCCGTGTCGATCGCCGTCGCTGTGTTCTGTCTGACGGGAACGCTGGGTCAGCGCTTCTACAATCAACCGGAACTCGGGGTGGGAAGTCAGGCGTCGAAAACGATTGTCGCCCCCGAATCGGCGAAGGTCAGAGACACTCAAAGTACCGAGGAAAACCGCCGCAACGCCCGCGTCGGAGCAACGCCCGTTCTCGTGGGAGATCCGGTCGTCAACACCCGCGTCCTCAACACCATCGAAGGCTATTTGGAACAGGGAAACGCCCTACGGGATCTCGTTGGCGAATTTCCTTACGTGGCGACGGGCATTCTGTCGACTGACATTCAACGGTACTTGCGAGAATGTTCGGTGTGGGAATGGCAAGCGATTCAATGGGCGATCGAACCGCCCGAAAATTCTGAAGTCTCGAGTCCTTTCGATCGCCCCTCCGAAGATAGCGGCGATCGCCTCGAGAACGCCGACGACGAGTTATTGCAAGCCACTCGCCTCGGCGCTCTCAACGGCGTGTCTCAAGGATTGTCGAACTTGCTCCAAACGCCCAACAGCCTGACCCGTCAAGCGACACAGCAACTTCGCGCTTATCGAGATCGCGCCTCAGACGAAGAGTTCGACAAACTCGTTCGTCAAATCGAGACCGTTCGACAACGGTACACCATCGCGATCGCCAGTTTGTCGGAGGTTCCCTATGTCGACTCGCAATTGATTTATACCAGCACCCTGTTCGACTTGTCCGACGCCCAATGGCAGCAAACACAAAAAAACGTCTTACAGGTGGCCAAGCAGATGTTAGCCCAAGGTATCTCGCAAGGGGTACTGCCCGAATCGATCGAAGCTTCCGTGTCCATGCAGCTGTCGGCCCTGCAACCGAACGCCCGCAGCAACGCCTTCGCGACGGTACTGCTAACGAGCGCCTTGGAACCCAACTTAACGGTGGATAAGGAGAAAACTCGCGAACGCGCCGAACAAGCGGCCGCCGCCCAGGATGTGGTTTTTGTGAGCGTCGATCGCGGCGATATCATCGTTGAAGCCGGGGACACCATCACGCCGTCTCAATTCGCGCTCCTCGATCACTTTAACCTCGTACGGCGCGACCCCGTCAACGGGTTGGGCTGGATTGCCTTCGGAGGGATCGTCTGGGTGGGAACGTCTCTGTATTGCGCGATCGAAAAACGAGTCCATCCGAAAATTCGCCAACGCGATCGCCTGTTAGTGTTGATACTGAGCCTGAGCGCTCCGATTCTCGTGATGTTTGGCGTTCCGACGACGAGTCTTCCCGCGATCGGCTTAGCTGTGGGCAGCTTTTACGGATCGTTAATGGGCGTGACCGTCGTTTCGATCCTCGGTATCCTCATGCCCTTGGGGTTAGAAATCGAGTTCGGCTATCTGATCGCTGGCGTCGTCAGTGGTGCATTGGGGGGCATCGTCGCCGGACGCTTGCGATCGCGCGAAGAACTCGCCCTGTTAGGTGTGGGTGTCGGGGTATCCCAGGCGATCGCCTATCTTCTCATTACAGTGACCGAACTGCTCCTCTACGGTACTCTCGGTCCGGTGTGGTCGCTTCCCCTGAAAGGGGCGCTCTTACAAGGTCTGTGGGGCGTTGCCTGGAGTATCGTCGTCTTAGGCGTCAGTCCCTATCTCGAACATCTATTCGACCTAGTCACGCCGGTTCGTCTCTCGGAACTGTCGAACCCCAACCGTCCGCTGCTCAAACGCTTGGCAGCCGAAGCCCCCGGAACCTTCCAACATACGCTGTTCGTGGCCACTTTGGCCGAATCGGCGGCGAAGGCGTTGGGCTGCAATGTGGAGTTGGTGCGGGCGGGAACGCTCTATCACGACATCGGTAAAATGCACGACCCGTTGAGCTTCGTTGAAAACCAGATGGGCGGCCCGAACAAACACGATCGCATTAACGATCCGTGGAAAAGTGCCTCGATTATTAAAAAGCACGTGAGCGAAGGGTTGGTGATGGCGAGAAAAAGTCGCCTTCCTAAAGCGATTCAGGCGTTTATTCCCGAACACCAAGGGACGATGCTCATCGCTTATTTTTTCTATCAAGCCAAACATCGCAGCGATCGCGACGTTTGCGAACCGGATTTCCGCTATGAGGGGCCGATTCCCCAATCTCGAGAAACGGGAATTGTCATGTTAGCGGACTCTTGCGAAGCAGCACTGCGGTCGTTGAAAGATGCCACTCCAGATGAAGCCTTTTCGATGGTGAACAAAATTCTTCGGGCGCGATGGCAGGACAATCAACTCGTGGATTCGGGGTTGACGCGATCGGATATGAGCAAAATTGCCGAGATTTTCGTCCAGGTTTGGCAACAGTTCAATCACAAACGAATTGCGTATCCGAAAGCGGTTTTATCGAATAAGTAGTATTTTTTTAGCGACGGTTGTTAAATGATGAATGCGAAGGAATTTCTCCAGCGCTATGATGCTGGAGAACGGAATTTTGTTAGCGCCGGGTTGAGAGATGTTTCGATCGTCGATCGAACGTTGGAAAATCTCTTTTTAAATCAGTCCGATTTAATTTTTTCCGATTTCTGTCGGTTGAAGTTCAATCATGTAGATTTAAGCCATTCCGATTTACGAGGTACGGATTTTTTACTTATCGATTTTAGCGATTGCGATCTGAGTGATGCGAACTTAAAAAAGTCTTCATTTCGAGAAGTTCTCATCAAAAATACAACGCTCGATCGAGTCGATTTTAAAAAATCTGATTGGACGGGAGTTAAGTTCGTACAAGTGAAGATGCGAGAAACCCATAGCTTAGATGCCAATTTTCATGGAGTTGAGTTTAGAGAGTCCGATTTGAGTTTTGTCAATTTCTCGTTGAGCGATCTGAGTGCGGCGAACTTTATCGATACAAACTTAAGTCACGCCAATTTTCGAGGTGCAAATCTCAGACAAGCTGACTTTTCGGGATGCAATCTGAGTCATGCAAATTTAAGAAATTCAGATTTGAGTTATGCGTGTTTAGATGGTGCAGATTTAACACAAGCCGATATCAGAGATGTAAACTTAAGTCATGCTAGTCTTAGAGAAGCGAATTTAAAATTTGTCTGGTTTGACAATGCAAATGTAGACTCTGCCGATCTCAAAGGTACTTATCCCTGTGTTCGCTATCGACGAGGACTATTTTTTGGTCAGACCATTTTGTCAGACGGAGAATTACAAAGAAATCAAGAATATTACGGGTCGCAATGTGAATGAGAAAACAGAAAATCTGGCTCTTCCGATTTTGTTATGCAAAAAAATACTAATTTAACCCCAATTCCGATATTTGAAATTCAAAGCCGAAATTCTGTAAAGCTTGCAGAACTTGACATAGAGCGATCGATTAATGTAGAATAAATTTAATTATTTA
>NZ_JAQNCQ010000094.1:0-8121 GCF_028368005.1 Geitlerinema sp. CS-897
ATAAACGAGCCAGCCCGAATACCCCCGGTCAGAACGCCTTCACAGGCTGTTTGTTTAACGTCCACGATGCGCCCCACCGCAGACATAAGCGAGAATCAAATTCTCTTGGCAACACCAACTGGCGATTTTGTGGTTTACCTCCACCACGGGTTTTTCGGGTGCTGCGAACCATACCCTTAGGATCTTAAAGACCGTTTCGGGTAAGGCAATTTTACCAGTTTGTTCGTTTCGGCGCTATCCCCTTCTCTCGCTATCGCATTGTTCAGGGGATGCACCGAAACTCACCGCCGCTTCACCACCAACCAAGCCTATTGGCTATGGTTGGAGCACTGCGACGAATCTTGGTAGGCCGCGTCTTGCGGTGGGCAGCTTATCCTCATATCCTCGTGTGGAATCCAGGGTTTTCACAACGGGATTCCGTATCGGCCTGGTGAATCAATATTCCCAAAAAGCAAAATTCCCAGGAGACCCTGGGAATCGGGAGATACTGAAGATGAGAATAAACTGTCAACCCCAATCTGTCTTCACCGAAAACTGGTGACTGTTATCACTCTTCACTCTCTCCTTCATTGAATTAGATGGCAGCGGCTTCGCGGGCTGCGGTGGCTTCGTCGGGGTGGATGCCGAGGCGGGTGAGGTTGATGCGATTTTTGTTGTCGATGTCGCGAACCTTCACGATCACTTCGTCGCCGACAGATAACTCGTCTTCGACTTTACCAATGCGGTAGTCGGCGATTTGGGAGATGTGAACCATTCCTTCCTTACCGGGGGCGATTTCCACGAACGCCCCGATGGGAATGATGCGCGTGACGCGGCCGAGGAAGACTTCTCCGGCTTCGATTTTGCGGGTCATACCCTGGATAATGCGGCGGGCGCGGGTGGCGTTGGTGCCGTCCATGCCGGAAATCGTGACCGTTCCATCGTTGTCGATGTCGATTTTGCAACCGGTTTCTTCGGTGATGCCTTTGATGGTTTTTCCGCCGGGGCCGATAACCAAGCCGATGAGATCGGGGTCGATTTTGAGGCTGTACAGGCGAGGGGCAAAAGGCGACAAGTCAGGACTCGGCTGGTCGATCGCTTCCATCATCTTGTTCAGGATGTGGAGTCGCGCCGGAAGTGCCTGTTTGATGGCGTCAGCCACGACATTTAAGGGCAGCCCGGTGATTTTCATGTCCATTTGCAAGGCGGTAATGCCGGAGTCAGTCCCAGCCACCTTGAAGTCCATGTCGCCGAGGAAGTCTTCGATGCCTTGGATGTCGGTGAGGATGCGAACTTCGTCGCCTTCCTTAATTAACCCCATTGCCGCACCGCTGACGGGTTTGAGGATGGGGACGCCAGCGTGCATCAGCGACAGCGTCGAACCGCACACCGACCCCATCGAGGTCGAACCGTTGGAGGAGAGAACTTCCGAGACGACGCGGATGACGTAGGGAAATTCTTCTTTCGACGGCAAGATGGGAATCAAGGCCCGTTCGGCTAAGGCGCCGTGGCCGATTTCCCGGCGTCCGGGCGATCGCATGGGGCGCGTTTCGCCGACGGAGTAAGGGGGGAAGTTGTAGTGGTGCAGGTAGCGTTTTTCTTCCTGGGGATGCAAATCGTCGAGTTCTTGGGCGTCGCCGGGAGTTCCCAAGGTAGCGAGGGACAACACTTGCGTCAGACCCCGGTTGAACAGGGCGCTACCGTGGACGCGCGGCGAAAGGAGGCCGACTTGGCAGGAAATCGGTCGCACTTGGTCGAGTTTGCGTCCGTCAACCCGCACGCCGTCTTCGACGATTTGAGCGCGCATGAGTTTTTTGGTGACGCTTTTGAAAACGTTGGAGAGAACTTTGGCGTTTTCAGCGATGGTTTGACGGATGGGGTTTTCTTCCTCGAGTTCTTCGATTTTGGCGGCGATTTCTTCTTTGACGCCATCGAGAGCTTCGTCGCGACTGTTTTTGTCGTGGTCGAAGTTGCTGAGGATTTTTTTGACGGGTTCCGTGGCGGCGTCGCGGACGTAAATTTCGAGGGTATCGTCTACTTCCGGCGGTTCTTCGGTGACCAAGCCGATACCGAGGTCTTTCATCAGTTCCTCTTGCGCCGCGATCAGGTCGCAAGCGGCTTCGTAGCCGAAGTCGATCGCTTCGATGATGTCTTGTTCGGGGAGTTGGTTCGCCCCAGCTTCGACCATGACCACGCCTTCTTTGGTTCCGGCGACGACGAGGTCGAGATCGCCCGTGCGAATTTCTTCAAAGGTGGGGTTGATGATGAAGTCGTCGCCGAGCAAGCCGACGCGAACTCCTGCCATTGGACCTTTGAAGGGAATTTGCGCCAAGATCGTTGAGATCGAAGCCCCCGTGACAGCGAGAACGTCTGGGGGAACGTGTTCGTCCATAGCCAGGGTCGTGGCGACGATTTGAATGTCGTCCCGCAACCACTGAGGGAACAACGGACGCATCGGGCGATCGATCAACCGACTGGTGAGGGTGACTTTTTCGGGAGGACGACCTTCTCGCCGCAAAAATCCGCCTGGGATTTTCCCACCTGCATACAGTCGTTCTTCGTAGTCTACGAGCAGGGGGAGAAAATCAATGCCTTCTCGGCCGCTAGACCGGGTTGCGGTCACTAGAACTGCTGTATCGCCAGATTCGATTAAGACGGAGCCACCAGCTTGTGGAGCGAGTAATCCAACTTTTAGTCGAATATCCCGTCCGTCGAAGGATATTGACTTTTCCATTGCGTTCATGCAGGACTTCAGTTCCAATATGTTTCTTCTTCTTCTTCTGTGGCAATCGTAACACCCTTTTACAGTGAGCAGTGAGCAGTCACCAGTCACCAGTCACCAGTCACCAGTCACCAGTCACCAGTGAAGACAGCAAACAGATAACTGTTTCTCCCCCTCTCCCTTTCTCCCCCTCTCCCCGGCTCGAGGAACTCAAACGTGGGGGGTAGCGTCGGAAGACGTAAAAGCATGGATAATCGAACGCGGACAGTACATAGGGATTTAGCCCAGCAGATCGATCGATGGTAAATTTTTCTCCTCTCTCGGGTTCGGCGACGGCGGTGATGGTCGTAGACGGCCAGCCCATCGAAATCTTTCTCGACGGCGCGAACGCACCGATTACGACAGGTAATTTTGCCGATTTGGTGGAACGGCGGTTCTACGATGGTGTGACGTTTCACCGGGTCGTTTCTAATTTTGTGGCGCAAGGGGGAGATCCCAACAGCCGCAATCCGAATTTTCCGCCGGAACTTCTCGGCCGGAGTGGGTTTATCGACCCAGCAACGGGACAGGAACGCGAGATTCCTCTCGAAATTAAGCCGGAGGGAGCGGAGAGGCCGCTTCTCGGTTTGACGTTGGATGAAGCTGGCATTACTGCCGATCCGGTGTTGAAAAACGAGCGGGGAACGATCGCGATGGCGCGGACGACCGACCCGAATTCGGCCTCGTCTCAGTTTTATTTTAATTTAAGAAATAATTCTCGGTCTTTGGATGGGGATTATGCGGTTTTTGGCGAGATTCGGAACGGGTTGTCTGTGATGGATACGATCGCTCAGGGCGATCGCATCGAAGCGGCTCGCATTGTCGATGGCATCATACCGTCGCGAGCGTCGGCGTTTCTGACTCCCGAACCGCTGAATTTTTATGTCAACCGCCTCAATCGCGCCAGTTTACCCCTCGGATTTCAGGTGTTGACCGACAACGCCGATAACCTCACGATCGATAATGCTCTGAGTGCGGCGAATCCTTCGGGATTTATTGGGTTTGGGGGTAACGACACCATTACGGGTTCGGCGATCGACGACGTGCTGTATGCGAACAAGGGTGACGACGTACTCGCGGGAAATGGCGGAGACGACTTGTTACGCGGCGGTCAGGGGAACGATTTCCTCAGCGGTGGCGACGGAAACGATATCGCCCACGGTAACATCGGGGTCGATACGATTTCTGGCGGGACGGGGAATGATTTTCTGCGCGGCGGACAAAACGAAGATTTGATTCTCGGCGAGGATGGAGACGACGTGCTGCTCGGCGATCGCGATAAGGATACGCTAACGGGTGGAACGGGAGCCGACCGTTTCATTCTGCGGACGGATACGGACGCCGGACAACGCGATCCCAATGCGGTCGATGTTATTACGGATTTCAACAGTGCGGAGGGCGATCGCGTCGTCATTGCTACCCAAGCGACGTTAAACGACGTTCGTTTCCTCCAGTCGGGAGCAGATGTCTTGTTGCAGTTGAGTAATAACGACTTTATCGGACTGGTTCAGAATACGTCTCCGGCTGCGGTTCAGGCGGCGACGACGATCGTTTCACCGTTCGATTTGGGATTGGCGATCGGTTAGGTTTTCCTCGATCTCTCCTTGTGGGTTGGGGTCGGATTTCGGCCCCATTTTTTTTGAGAGCGAATAATGCAGTAAAAATTCCCAGAGAAGCGAGATGAATTTTGACGAAATTTTGTAAGGTTTGCTGGTGTGCTTCGGTGAGAACGAACCACTGAGGAAAATAGTTTTTTGAATTTTTCTATTAAAAAAGTTATACACAATGTTTATTTTAAGAGTTTTTGTGATAAGACTTCTACAAAGCGATCGCAACTCCAGCCCGTTCGATCGGAAACTTGTCCGTCACCAATTTCGACGATCCTCAATACTCCGTCAGTTCTCTGGGCGATATCGATGGAAAAGAAAGGGCTTTGTATCCTTTTGGCGGCAAACCATACGGGTTCGGGACAAGGTTGGCGATTGGGTGAAAACGGTTCTCCTTCGATCGCAAAATAGCGGAATTCTGTATGGGGAATGAATTCTTCAAAACGACGAATACACAAACCTCCTTCAATTTCGCCTCGCAATCTCATCATTTCGTCGATAATTTTTGGGAGTTCGTGAGAGTCGGTAATCACCGAGCCGATAGAAGTTTTAACAGACTTGACAAAGTCTTTGATAAAATACTTGTTCCATGCCAAAGATTCTAGAACGTTTTCAGCAGTTTCGAGATCGGCGATCGCCACGGTTTCTGGGGTGTATAAAGAGAGGCGATCGTACCAGTTTGGCAAGTGATGTGTCGCGAGATAGCTACTTGATGATGTAAAGAGTCGGGCATTTTTTTGAAGAACTAACGACTCAAATGTTCGATAGTCTTCTTTTTTGAGCATCCAGCCGCGATAGAGAACAGTTTCTTTTTCTTCTAGATATGCCGTACCAGGATTTTCTGTTGCTGAATGCGTACTAATTGAAAAGCCAATTTTACGAAATGCTTCAGCTTCCTCTGAATACATCTCATCGACTTTTTTAGTATTAAAGTAATCTCCAGGGTAGATAATTCTCATTGAATGGTGCGATTTTGAAGAAAAAAGATTTTCGATCGTCATTTAATTCCTCGATCTCTTTACATTGAGCCAATAAAAAATCAACGCAAAATCTCAACTCACTAAAATCACTGAATTAAAATTTCTCCACTTTCACTAATTGTAATAGGTGTATTGGGAAAGTCCGATCGCGTCAAATCTCGAATTAAACCGACGGAGCGAAAATAATTATCGATTCGAGGAATGCCATCGCTGCCTAAATGAACGGGGATAATTTTCCCAGAAACTAAATCCCCATCGAGGTTGACTTTCACTTCTAAAATTAACGAATACGCTAACTGTGCGTCCGTCGAAAGCGTTTCGTAGCCAACGAAATTTCCGAGAGAATAGGCGATGAGCTTGTTTTGATAAAGTTCGATCGCTCGGGGAACGTGAGGGCCGTGACCGAGAACGAGATCGGCTCCCGCATCGATAACCGTTCTCGAAAATCGGACGATATTGCCGCGATTTTCACCAAAAAACGATTCCTGGCGATCGCTGACGTGCATTGCCCCTGTTCCTTCAGCTCCCGCATGGATGGAAACGACGACAATTTCAGCGTTTTGACTGGCTTCAGCCACCAGTTGTTTCGCACCGTCGTAGTCGAGAATGGAGTTGTGATAGTCGTAGGTACTGAAGCCGATAAAAGCGATGGGGATGGTGTTCGCTTGGGTGTAAAGAATTCGATCTTTTTCGCCGACCATTTGAATCCCGACGTTATTAAAATGGCGAATCGTGTCGGTTAACCCCGGTTCGCCAAAGTCCATCGAGTGGTTGTT
Source organism: Geitlerinema sp. CS-897 (assembly GCF_028368005.1). Lineage (NCBI taxonomy): Bacteria > Bacillati > Cyanobacteriota > Cyanophyceae > Geitlerinematales > Geitlerinemataceae > Geitlerinema > Geitlerinema sp. CS-897. The sequence continues at coordinate 6,104 of NZ_JAQNCQ010000094.1, forward strand.
GGCGACGTTGAGAACGTCGAATCCGACCTGTTGAAATAAGGATGCGTAACTCGGCGGTGCGCGAAAGGCAAAAACTGCGCCGCGACTGATATCTTTGGCACTGTAGGGATAGTCGGTGAGGACGCTCTCGAAATTGCCAAAGGTAAGATCGGCACTTGCGAGATAAGCGGCGACGTTGCTAAACAAAATGTCGGGGTTGGCGGGAAGTTTGTGATAGGGAAAGTTCGTTCCGGGGACGATATCGCCGACAGCTTTTATCGTAATTGTGGCGGGGTAGGGATCGGGGATTTCAACGGGTGGCGGAAGCGAGTCGGCGAGGTTAGTTTCGGCGAGGCGATCGAGCGATCGAGGTGTCGTCAGTTCGCCAACGGTGCGATCGAAACCTTGGCTGGCTTGGGCGAACTGCTGTTGTAGACTCGTGGGTAACAGGTTGCGTTCGAGCAGTCCCCAGGCTCCGCCGAGACTGAAACCAAACACCCCTAACGCTAAAACTAACCGAGGCGATCGCCCTCGAGAGCGGGGAGTTTGATGAGGTAGACTACGACGCGAAGTCGCTTTCGATGGAGAAACGCCAACAGGCTGGGACGAAGCCGCCGTACCCGTTGCGACGAGTCCGAATTTCTGCACCCAAGTCGGCGTTGTTTCGCCAGTTTTACGACCGTACACGATCGCCGCACGGACGCCGGAAATCTCAACACGACGCAATTCTCGTTTGAGTAAGGGAACGCAAGCTTTCGGGTCTGGGATGGAGTTCGATTCGAGGAGAACTTGCAACCATCCTTGCTGAGTACGAACGCGGACGTTGAGATGTTGCGCTTGGAGAACGCGGCCGACGAGAGCGGCGATCGCCTGAGAATCGCCTCGTCGCGCTAAAGTCAGTAACGGTTGAACTCCCACGAGTGTTGACCCCTCACACCACAATTTCGATAAAGTTCGAGAATGTCGATCGCCCTCGACCGCCGTTTTATCCCATCACCTTACCATTGCCCTAGGAAATTCAGAGGAGTTCCCTAGGGCGAGAAATTCAGTTAACCGAGAGTTTCGTTGTCTTTCCAGCGTTCGAGGGATTTGCGGCGGCGTTGGCGTCGATCGCCGTGATAGGAAACGTACCACGTCGATGAGCTGCGAATTGCCAGCCACAGCAACAACAGAGCGATGAGTCCCCCTTGTTTCGGTGCGTCGAAGGCGAGCAACACGAGAATCCCACACAGCGCGTCTTGTAATAAAATCGCCCACATGGGGAGTCCTCGCAGGCGGAAAAACCAACCGACTTGGACGAGTTGCAACACCAGAGCCAGCAATCCTCCGACAATACCGATCAATCCCACCAGTAACGCTTCAACCTCCGCCAGTTGTGCCACGGCCATACCGACGATCGCACCAGCGACGGGACTGAAGACGAGCTGCACGATCTGTAAAATCCGCTGTCCGAGCAGCTTTTTCGAGGCGAACAACTCGAACAACGACCAACTGACGAGAACGCCGACGACGACTTGCGGGGAAAATTGCGATAAAATCGGCACGTCCGCCCACAGATTCGTTTTGATCAAACCGATCAACAGCAAGGGAAGGCCGATGCGGAGTCCGGCGGCAGCGGATGCAGAGAGGGCGGCGAGAATTTCAATCATGTCGGTAACATTTGCGGGCGATCGCTTCGATATTTTTATTCTTCCGAGAGTCAACGGAAAAATCCCGATATTCGCTAAAGTCTCGCGAATATCGCTCGAAGCACGAACAGCCAAAAAGACTGACTTCTCTATCTAGTGTACGAATCTCGATCGCAAATAGTCGCAGAGGGGATATCTGCGACTGACAACTCTCGTTGAGGTACGGGTTGCGACTGAGGCGAACCCGTGGCGTTCGATCGCCCTCGACGTTCTATCCAGATTCTTCGCAGTACTCCAGCCATAGCTGAAAGCTTGGCTGGTGGTGTAGCGAAGTGCGACCGAGGGGAGTAACCTACAAAAGATTTGCTACAGTTTAGATATGCTAAACATGACGTGGGAATTTAAGCTAGA
>NZ_JAQNCQ010000095.1:0-61445 GCF_028368005.1 Geitlerinema sp. CS-897
AGAGATATAGCCGCCGCGCAGGTGGTCGTACAACGTGGACTTGCAGCCGTCGGGCAGACGGTCAAGATGTTTGGCGAGGGGTTAAGTGTAGGCTCCCCATAGACCCAAGAATCCCCACGCCTTCAGGCTGGGGAGTGTCAAGATCGATCCGTATTCTCCAATTGCTATCACTATGAATCGATCGAAACTCGTGGCGATCGCCACCGGAACCATTTCCCTGATCCTCGCGATCGCTTATCTAATTCTCGTGCAGTTTCTCGACTTTCGCGGCGAAATGCAACCCGCCCCGCAAGACCTCTCTCTCTATCGACCCATCCCTTCCGTTCTCGCCGCGACCCCAAGTCTACTCGAAGGGGGGGACACGAACTCAGAAGCAATGGCACAGTGAAAGTAGAACGGAACGCGACAACAGAGCGAGGACGAAATCATGGAACTGTCTCAACTGGTTGGATTGTCGGTGCTGGTGGCGGTTCTCGGGGTGGGGTTGGCGGTGATGCTGTGGGCTTACGAAGGGGCTGGCAGTCAAGCGATACTGTTCGAGTCTCCCGTAGAACACCGCCCGTTGGCCGACGACGTCGCCCCAGTGTTCCATCGCGGTTGTGAGGAATTTCAGGCGGGGGACTATCGCAAAGCAGCCAACACCTTCGCGGGATGTTTGGCGTCGAATCCCAACTTAGCCGAAGCTTATCACAATCGCGGCTTGGCATTTGCCAATTTGCGACAGGACGACGACGCCGTCGAAGATTTGCTGTTGGCCGGCGATCGCTATGGGAAAGAAGACCGTCCGGCAGAGTTGGCGGCGGTGAAACAGGCTCTGGCAGCAATTAAGGCGCGGAAGGACGAGAACACTTAGAATATTTGGGAACGTTCGCGTTGGGCTGGTTATGACCACTGCATTGATTACGGGGGCATCGTCGGGGATCGGGGCGGAATTTGCCCGACAACTGGCGTCGCGGGGAACAGACGTGGTTCTCGTGGCGCGATCGCGCGATCGCTTGCAGCAGCTTGCTGAAGAACTCCAGGAACGATACGAGATTCGAGCCACCGTTCTCGCTGGCGATCTGACGCAAGCCGAAGACATCGAACGGGTGTACGAAGAGACGGAAGGACGAGGAACGGCCATCGACCTGTTGGTGAACAATGCCGGATTTGGCGATTACGGAGAGTTCGCCGAGAGCGATCGCGCCAAAATACTATCGATGGTTCAGTTGAACGTGATGGCGTTGGTCGATCTGACCCATCGCTTTCTGCAACCGATGCGCCAACGGGGATCGGGCTGTATCGTTAACGTGGGATCGATCGCCAGTTTCCAAGCTCTGCCCTATTTTGCCGTGTACGCGGCGACGAAAGCCTTCGTCTTGAGTTTTAGCGAAGCGCTCTGGGCAGAAAACGACAAAACGGGCGTCAAGATTCTCGCCATCTGTCCCGGTCCGACGGATACGAACTTTTTCGAGGTGTCCGGGTCGCCCCCGTCCAACGGTAACTCATCGCAACTGGCATCGCCGGAAACGGTGGTTCGAGAGGCGATCGCCGCCCTCGATCGAGATACGGCCTGTACGATCGCCGGTGGGTTGGTCAACCAAGCGATCGCCACGTTACCGCGATTGTTCCCCCGCGACGTTTTGGTTCGAGCGATCGAGCAGCAGTTTCGACCGAAATCTCGCGAAAATTAACCGTTAGATAGAGGTCGGCGATCGCGATTCCCGCTACCATCGAGAGCGTGTTCGTATATCTGTAGAACTCGCAACATGGCAAAGATTCAGGCTTATGCCGCCCGAGACGTGGCGGGAAAACTCGAACCGTTTGAATACGATCCCGGTGCGTTGGAGGCCGAAGAGGTCGAACTCGCTGTCGAATCCTGCGGGATCTGTCACAGCGACCTGAGTATGTTAGATAACGAATGGGAGTTGACGCAATATCCCTTCGTTCCCGGTCACGAAGTCGTCGGAACCGTAACGGCGATCGGCGATCGCGTCACCGATCTCCAAATCGGACAGCGGGTCGGTTTGGGCTGGTTTGCCAACTCCTGTATGGGTTGCCAGTGGTGTATGTCCGGCGACCACAATCTCTGTAGCGACGCCGAAGGCACGATCGTCGGACGCCACGGCGGATTTGCCGATCGCGTTCGCGCCCATCACAGTTGGGTCATCCCGATTCCCGAGGGCATCGATCCCCTCAAGGCCGGGCCGCTGTTCTGCGGTGGCATTACCGTATTCAATCCAATGGTAGAGTTCGACCTCAAACCCACCGATCGCGTGGGTGTGGTAGGAATTGGCGGTCTCGGACACCTGGCGATTCAATTCCTCAATGCTTGGGGATGCGAGGTGACGGCGTTCTCGACGAGTGCGGACAAAGAAGCCGAAGCTAAAGAACTCGGGGCGACCCATTTTGTCAATTCTAAAGATCCCGACGCCCTGCAAGCCGTCGAAAATTCCTTTGATTTTATTATTTCGACGGTGAGTGCCGATCTCGATTGGAACGCTTACGTGGCGGCGTTGCGACCCAAGGGACGATTGCACTTAGTCGGCGTGGCGACGAATCCCCTCGATTTACAGTTGTTTCCTCTGCTGATGGGTCAAAAGTCGGTGTCGTCGAGTCCGGTAGGGAGTCCGGTGACGATCGCCCAGATGTTGGACTTTGCAGCACAACACGGCATCGCACCGATGACGGAAGTGTTCGAGTTCGATCGCGCGAACGAAGCGATGGACTATCTCCGCAACGGCAAACCTCGCTATCGCATCGTGTTAAAGCAGTCGTAGGGGGTCGCCACGATCGCGTTGGCGAAAAAAACCTCTAACCTCGTTTGACCCACTTCCACAGGTCTTCTAACACCACGTACAACACCGGAACCACGATCGCACTCAACAGCGTCGAGGTCAGCAATCCGCCGATAATCGCCACCGCCATCGGTTGTCGCAACTCCGCCCCCGCCCCCAAACCGATGGCGATGGGCATCATTCCCAAGATCGTCGACGCCGTCGTCATTAAAATCGGACGCAACCGCACGACGCCCGTTTCTAAAATGGCTTGAATGCGGTTTTTCCCGGCTTTCCGCAACTGGTTCGCGTAATCCAACAGCAACAGGGCGTTTTTATCCAACAATCCCAGCAGGAAAATTAACCCCAGTAGGGAAATAATGCCGAAGTCGCTTTGCGTCACCAGCAACGCCAACAACGCCCCCACCATCGCCAGGGGAAGCGATAACCCCACCACCAGCGGTTCTAACAGGCGTCCGAAGGGTAACACCAGCAACGCCAACATACAGACGACGGATAACGCCAGAGTTCCCCCGAAACTACGAAAGACTTCGTTACTGCGTTCGGCGTCTCCGCCTAAATCTAACCGCACGTCATCGGGAATGACGGTTTGGGCGATCGCGACAACTCGATCGGTGGCGTCTCCCAACGCCTGACCCCCGCCGAGGTTGGCTTCGATATAGGCGACCCGCTGTCCTCCCTGACGGGTAATCACCTCGATGTCTCCGTTTTCGTTTCCGCCGATAACCTCCACATCTGCAAGCCCCGGTAACGCCTCCATTTCTTCGGCGATATCTCGGGCGGCTCGATCGAGACTCTCTACATTTTCCCCGAACAGGGCAATTTGTAAGGGTTTGGTGTCGCCGATTTCCACGAATTGGATGTCTTCAACACTGAGTTTCACTCCCTCGAGTTGTGGTAAGTCTTCTCGCAGTTGCGCTTGGAGAGTGGCGGTGTCGGTGGTGCGATCGCCTGCGAGTCGAACGTAGAGTTTTCCTCGGTTCGGTTCGCCACGATAGCCGACGATCGAGTATACCGATTCGACATCCGCCAGATCTAACACCACGGGTTCCAATTCGGCGGCCACGTCGGCGGCGTTTTCGAGAACGAACGATCGAGGATCGAAATCGATTTCTCCCCCTCTCCCCCTCTCCCCTTCTCCCCCTCTCTCGAGATCTTCGGGAATTGCTTCGGTGTCTGTTTGCGGTTGTGGAATTTCCGGTAACGGGGCAGTGTAGAGGATGTTGAACTCGCCGCGATCGAGTTGGGGAATAAAGCCTTTGGGAATTAGGGGAACTAACGCCACGCCAGCGGCGAAGGTCACAACGGCGATCGCCAGCGTCAACAGGCGGTTTCGCAACGACCACTGTAAAATACGACGGTACAAAATCTCGATCGCCCCAGGGGGAATCTCTTTTTCCGCTTGAGATGGCGTCGTTCGGTTTTTGGCTTTCAACCAATACACCGCCAACACGGGGGAAAGGGTTCTCGCCACCAACAGCGAGGTGAGAACCGCCGATGCTACCGTCAAACCGAAGGGTTTGAAAAACTGTCCGATCGTCCCTCCCATGAACGCCACCGGGAGAAATACCGCCACGATGGTTAAGGTAGAGGCCGAGACGGTCAAGCCGATTTCGTTGGTGGCGGCGATCGCTGCTTCGCGAGGGGTTTTCCCTTCTTCGATGTGACGGGCGATATTTTCCACTTCCACGATCGCGTCGTCTACGATAATCCCGATCGTCAACGCCAACGCCAACAGGGTAATCGTCTCTAAATTAAAGTCGTATATCGCCATGACGATGAAGGTTCCCAGTAAGGAAATGGGAATCGCCAAGGCGGTAATTAGGGTGGCGGGGACGTTGCGGAGAAAGCCGAAAATCACCACCACCGCCAAGGCGATCGCCAACCACAACGCATCGATGGTAGATTGGGTGGCTTCGCGAATGTAGTCGGCTTGGGTGGCGGCTAAGTCGAATTGAATCTCGGGAAATTGGCTGTCCCAGTCGGCGACGGTGTTCTCGACGCGACTCACCACATCTAAGGTATTGGCGTCGCCCCGTTTGATAATTTGGAGGGCGAGGGCGGGTTCTCCGTTGAATCGCGTTAATGTGGGAGGATTGGGATCGAAACTCTCGATATTTTCAGCGGTTTCGGCGTCGTCGGGTTGGGATACCACCGCATCGCCGAGTAAGTCGACCCGCAACACCCCTTCGATCGCCTCGAGTTCTAGAAGCAGTTGCGATCGTGCGGTTTCGGCTAACTCGGAAATCTCGAGACTGTCGCTACGCAAGGCGTAACTTATCGCCGCCGATTCGTTGAGGTTGAAGGGGATCGCGTCGTATTCGGCGGAGTCGGGAAGTTGTAACGTGGCGAGACTGTCCTCGACTTCTGCGATGGACGACTCTAAATCCGTTCCCACGTCGAACAGCAAGTTCACCACCGTTCGCCCTGCATAGGTGGTGGATTTGACATCGTCGAGTCCCGTCACCGACTGTACCTGGGCTTCGATGGGTTCGGTGAGACGGGATTCTGTTTCGAGGGCGGTGTCGATATCGGCGGAGGCGTTGACGACGACGACGGGGAACGTAATATCGGGAAACAGGGCGTATTTGAGCGAACGATAGGCGAACAACCCCGCTACCGCCACGATCGCCCAAATGGCGATCGTCAGCCATCCGTGGCGAATCGCCCATTTAGAAACGTTTAACCGTTCTCTCCACGACACCTGTGACATCTTTGTTCCTGAACTGTTAGCCAATTTGTACGATCGAACCGAGCTTTACCAAAACTTTAAAAAATAGCGTTCCTATTGTCTCGACCGGATGTCCGAGTGGCAAGTCCGAATATGGATCGAGTCGATCGCCCCCCAAACACGACATAATGACAAAGTAGGAGGGTGTATCGTCCATTGTCCTCTCAATGGAGATACGCAAGGACTATGACACGCACGACTTCTCAATACCAAGGCGATCGATCCCAAATACACTCTCAAGTGTATAAAGGGCATCTCATCGTACCTCGGTACAGTCGATCGTGGTGGTGGGTGACGGTCATCGATCCCTACGGTAACGAACTCAAAACCAACGGGTTCGCCACTGCTGAAGGTCAACCGTCCCTCGAGGCCGCCTTGGCTTACGCCAAGCAAGCGATCGACATCCAAAAAAGATAACAGCCTACAGTAAGAAGCGCGGGGGAGCAAGCCAAAATAGAAGACTGCGTCCGACGGGAGAACCGCTTTCGGGTAACTCGATACCGATGACGCCCGCCTTCTTGACGATCAGTCTTTCCCCCGCATCTCCCCAGACGAGAATTTCTGCCCAATTTCCTAAATCTGGTTGGTGTCCCACCAGGGCGATCGCACCTCGGTTTCCCTTTTCTGCTTTCCAGGTATCCCACCACGCCATCCACTCTTGAATCGCACCTTCGGGAACCAGCGGATCGAAGATTTCCACGTCGTCGCACAACCCCGTGTCTTTCAGGATGTCGGCGGTTTGTCGGGCCCGCACTAAGGGACTCGACAGCAAGAGATCGAATTTCAAATCGAACGCTTTGAGGCGGCTTGCCACTTTTTTCGTTTTTTTCTTACCGATCTCGGTCAAAGGGCGTTCTTCGTCGTTGCTGTATTCGGCGCGATCGGCTGCGATACCGTGGCGGATTAGGTAAAGTTGTGTCATGAGATTTTGTTTACCGTCAGATTTTCGATCTGATGTACGAGCCTATCGCAGTTTGGTGCGATACAGAACCCTCGCTTTGCCAAAGCCGTCGAGTTCTGTGTTGCTATTATACGCTTAGCGAGAGCGACATAAAAACTTAAAATCTTCTCGTATTCGCTGCGTTATTTGTGCTTTGTCGGCTTCTTTGTGTTGTTTTTGGTAATATAGATAAGCGATATCTTCAAATAACGGTGCAATTTTAACTTCGCCAAATTCATCTTTCCAGCTTCCTGTTTTATATCGTAACTTATTGTAGAATTCAGTTATTTCTTTTCGCGAACATCTTTGAGCTATCTTTAAGAGTTTTTGAGATTTTTCGTAATTACTCAATACCTCGTCCGGTCGTTCTAGGAACGCTTCTAACATCGATTTGTCATCTCCAGATAATCCTTTCGGTTTTTGGGGAGATAAAAACGACCAGAGAAAAATCAAAAAACCAAACAGCAGTAAAAACTGTTCCATTATCGGTAAATCTCTGCTAAAACGAGACAGTTTGACGAATCTAACTGACGCGATGAAATATTGATAATAATCGAGATAGATGTTGCCGAGGAAAGTTCGTACGGTCTTTTTGATGCAACTAATGCACCCCAGATCGTCGATCTTTAAACCCCAATTGATGAAATTAGAATGCGATCGCGCTGTTTTCCCATTTTTCTAAAGAGTCCTCCTCCCGCTTGAGGAGAAAGATTGAAAGTGAGGACAATTCCCCACCGGGCGGCGTTCTTTGGTGTCTCGCACGATCGCCTCGAAACGCAAACCCCCTTAAAAGGGATAACGATGTCTACCCAACATAGGGGATCGACGCGCAAGTTTTGTCGGGTTTGATAGTAGCAATTCCGGTAAAGCGAGCGTCAACGCAAGACATCGAACAAAGCTACGACCCCTAACTTTCACGATAGGGCATATCTCGCGAGGACACCACGTCAACGCCAGTTCCCAACGCATCTTGTAAAACCACTTCACCCATTTTGACGGGAGCTTTCAGGGTCAACTCGTGCAGTTTCTCACACAAATCCCACATTAACTCTTTCGGAATCGCGTCGGTGGTTTTCACCGGAAGCCTCGCCCAAAGACCGTTTTCGACCCGAACGGTCGTCGTCACCATCCGCTGCGGCGCAATATGTTCTTGCTTGGCGTAGGCTTCTCCTCGCCGACAGCTAAACCCGCGCACTTCGACAATATCGCCGTCGGCTTCTTCGACTTCTAACCGACATCCCATCGGACAGCCGATGCAGAGATAACGACTAATTTCGCGGTCTTGGTGTTCTGCTACAGTTGCATTCATGGTTCGTCCTCAATTGTGACCGAGAAGGGGAGAAGGGGAGAGGGGGAGAGGGGGAGAAGGGGAGAAATTGTTTTCTGTTAACTGTCTTCACTCTTCACTCTTCCCTCTTCACTGATAAAGCCTCATTCCTCTTGCGGAACGACATCCAGGCGCAAATTGTCGCCGTGGAAGTTCTGCAAAAATTTCGGGCGGACTTTGACGTTGACCATTTCCGCTGGAAAGACGTACCGGATTTTCTTCTCGTAAACGTCGCCGAGACGCAACACGCAGTTTTCCATCGGTTTTCGGACGCGCATATAAATCGTGTGGTCGCGATCGGTCGAAATGGTTTGCGGAACGCAGTATCCGACGTTTTCCCCCGGAACTAAACGCACGTTGTCCGGCGGCGGTTGTTGACCCGTGACGTACAATCCCGCGTTGTGTCCGGCCAGTTCCGATTCTTGACTGACGAAATCGACTAAATCGTGGATATGGACAGTGTTTCCACAGGCGAAGACGCCGTTTTTCGAGGTTTCCATGGTACTGCTGACCAGCGGTCCGCGCGTCACCGGGTCGAAGCGCAAGTTCAACTGACGGGCGAGTTCGTTGTCGGGAATTAAGCCGATCGACAGTAACAAGGTATCGCAGGGAATGGTTTGGCTGCGGCTGAGATCGGGGGTAAAGCCGTCTACGGGGGCGACTGTCACAGCTTCGAGGCGATCTTGTCCGTGGATATCGACGACCGTGGTGGACAAATGCAAGGGAATCTCGAAATCGTGCAGACATTGGACGATATTTCGATTTAAGCCGTTGGCGTGGGGCATAATTTCGTAAACTCCCACGACTTCGACGCCTTCGAGGGTCAACCGCCGCGCCATAATTAAACCGATGTCTCCCGATCCGAGAATGACGGCGCGATTTCCAGGGAGAACGCCCATGAGGTTGACGAATTTTTGGGCGAGTCCGGCGGTGAGAACGCCCGAGACTCGTTTTCCGGGGGTGCGAATCGCCCCTCGCGTCCGTTCTCGCGCCCCCATGGCCAATACGGCCGCTTTGGTCTCGATCGCCCGCACGCCATGACGACCGGACATCAGCTTGACGCGGTTGTTTTTGTCGATGTCGAGAACGTAACTGTCGGTGGCGAGGTCGATATCGGTTTCGAGAACCTGTTCGAGATAGCGTTGGGCGTATTCGGGGCCGGTCAGTTCTTCTTTGAAATGGTGCAGTCCGAAACCGGGGTGAATGCACTGCAACAAGATCCCTCCGGCTTCTTTTTCGCGATCGACCATCAACACCTTTTCCGCCCCGGCTTCCTTGGCGGCCAAAGCCGCCCCCATTCCCGCCGGACCGCCGCCGACGACGACGACATCGTAATCCGATCGCAAGCGATCGACGTTGGCTGTTAGCATGAGGCCACCTCCTCTTTGCGCGATCGCACCACCCAAGTCTCGCCGCCCCGTTTGGTAATCTCTGTCAGGGGAATTTCGAGTTCTCGCGACAGCAGTTCCATACAGCGCCCGGTGCAAAATCCTCCTTGACAGCGACCCATTCCGGCACGAGTTCTAAACTTAATTCCGTCTAGGGTTTTAGCCCCTCGGCCAATGGCGTCGAGAATTTCTCCTTCGCTGACGAACTCGCAACGACAGACGATGCGGCCGTAACTGGGGTCTTTTTCGGCTAGGGCGATTTGTTCGTCCGTGGACAAGCTGGCGAAGTGGATTGGTTTGGGAACGGAGGGGACGAAATCCTCTTTTTCCTCCATCGATAACCCTTCGTCTTTGAGAATGTTCGCTAACATCGTGGCGATGGCGGGGGCGGCGGTGAGTCCCGGCGATTGAATTCCGGCGACGTTGATAAAGCCTTTTTTGGCCGTCGGCCCGATGATAAAGTCTTCGCCGTCGGCGACCGCCCGCAATCCGGCGAATTCGGCGATGCAGTCGCGGGGGCTAATTCCGGGAACCATGCGCGTGACGAAATCGAAGACTTTCTGTCCTCCCTCGGCGGTGGTGGTCAAATCTTCTTTGTCGTCTATCATTTCCGCCGTCGGCCCCACCATCAAGGTTCCGTCGAAGGTGGGAATGACTAGGGTTCCTTTGGAAACGGGGGTGGGACAGGGGAAAACGACCCGTTTGACGAAGCCTTGTAAGCGTTTGTCGAGAAGATATTCTTCGCCTTTGCGGGGTCGGATGCTGAAGCTGCGAACTCCGGCCATTTCTGCGAGTTTGTCGGCGTAGAGTCCGGCGCAGTTGAGGACGAAGCGGCTGTGTAGGGTGGCGTCGGGAGTTTGTATCGTCCAGGTTTCGCCGTCGAAGGACAAGTCGGTGACGGGGCTGTCGGTATAGAGGGCGACACCGTTGGCGACTGCGTTTTCGGCGAGACCGAAACAGGCTTCGTAGGGGTTGATGACGCCAGTGGTGGGGGCGAAGAGGGCGGCGATCGCCTCTTCTGTGATGTGGGGTTCTTCGGCTTGGATGCGATCGCGATCCCAGCGTTCTAACCCCGGAACGCCTTTTGCTTCTCCTTGGCGTTGCAGTTTGTCTAGAGTTGGCAGTTGGTCGGAATTCAGGGCGACGGTCAGTTCGCCGATGCGTTTGAAGCCGAATCCCAGTTCGTCGCAGAGGTCGTCCCACAGTTGGTTTCCCTCCCATTCCAGTTTGCCCTTGAGGGTGTTTGGAGAACTGTGGTGTCCGCCGTGGATAATGCCGCTGTTGGCTTTACTGGTTCCGAATCCGACTTCGCTTTCTTTGTCGATAAGGGCGGTGGCGATGCGATATCGGCTGAGTTCGCGAGCGATCGCACAACCGATTACGCCGCCACCAACGACGACGACATCGTAATACATGGGTCTAAATAGTGTTTACGATCTACGAGTTACGATTTACGAGTGTTGGATGGAGGTTGAATACTCGATTGTCGTTTCGTTTGGAGCGGCAAAGTAACGGACGACTCTCAAAAAAAACGGAAATTTTACTTTCTTTTAAGATAGCAAACACCGTAAGTTTTCGGATTTCGGTCGAAAAATGCCGAAAGAAACGACTTGAATCGATCCGTTCTTTGTCTCTGTTTTCAGTATAGTCATCCTCGCTTTCTAAAGCGAAGCCTTGCGTGTTAAGTGTTTTTAAGATGCGCGATCGCTAAAACCGCCCATCGGACCCCAAGCGATCGCGCCAATTCCTCTCACCGACAGAAATTACACCATCGAACTCCCTTATTTCCTTTTGCTACTTTACTGCAACGAGGCTATTGCCATGTCATTTAACGATCGATGTTGCGATTTTTCGATCCTTTTCAAACAGGCTAAATCCTTCTTTCTTTTCTAAATAATTGAGAAGATTTACTAAGTTTTCTTGAATTTCAACAAGACGTTGATGACTTCCTAAATCGCTAGATGTTCGAGCATCTCGCAGAGCCTTTAAAGTTGTTTGAACGGACAAAATATCTTTACAAAATGGCTGATTTAAGATTTCGATAAAATCGTAAAGTGAAATACTTTCAAGTGCAATATTTTCCAATTCAACATCGCTGAGCCTTTTCCGAACGACCAATTTTCCTAAATCGATTTGTTCTTGACGTCGAAAACAGAACGGATCGAGAGTCGTATCGCGCATATCGCGGGCAAAAGCCGATCGAATTCGGTTGGTACAAGCAATGACGTTTGGATCTCGGGTATAAGGTCCGTAGCGAAAAATGTAATGTTCCCAACCGAAAAAATGCGCGATGAGATAAAGGGTTTCTTCAGCATATTGACCGTCGGGATAGCGCTCTCGTAAGTATTCTATACCTTGTCGTTCTAGAATGTTATAAATCCGACTTTGTAACTGGTCGCAAGCCACTAAAAATGGATTGATGTAAAGGGCAGCAATTTTATCCCGTTTTTGCTGTTGTTCCCGATTATATTGTTGTCTCCACGTCCAAATCCCCCAAGCCGTTGTAAAGACAAAGCTCAAGACAGACGTTACAATGTCGAAATTCTTCATGGCTTTAAAACAATAAAAAAAGCGATCGCAAGCTTCAAAACGATTTTTTACGACACAGTCGCGCTCTCGAAATTTATCGTCTTTCGGAAATATCAAACGTCGATCGCAGCCGTTACCGACTATGTCAGCGCAATTTCACACACAGTTTAAATGCCGTTTCGATGGGTGCGATCGCTCCCATGTTATACGGTTCGAGGTCTGCGATCGCACAAACCCCCCACTCGAGCGAAACCAGGCGATCGTCGTTCACCCGAACCCCCGACCCAGCAATTGCAACAGTCCCCACAACACCGACACGCTGGCGACAATTAACAACACCGCCACGACCACCAACACCAAGCCGAGAAATACCGCAAAGCGCACGTCAGCCGTCGAACTCTCTCGAGGCGCGCGCACGTGAGACTCCAACAGTTCGACGTTCTTGGCGTTGGCTTTCCATGCAAAATCGAACAGGTCTCCCAACACGGGAACCACTCCCAACAACATTTCTAACAGGACGTTGACGAACATTCGTCCCAAACTCGCTTTCGGCAGCCCCAACCGCGCCGATTGCAGGATAATATATGCCGACAGCAGCGCCCCCACCACGTCGCCACCGCCGGGAACCATACCAATTATCGGATCGAGACCGAAACGATAGGGCGTTCCGGGAATGGCAATCGCGTTGTCGAGGAGGTGACTCAGGCGACGCAGTTGTCGAACCGTTTGCGTGTTATCTCGGTGACGCTGGGGGGGTTTGTGACTCGCTGGCATGGGATTCGTTCGATTCCTATCGATTCAGTGACTTGAGATGCCGTCGGTTCGGTGCGACGCCAGTTCGATCGCCAGTTCGATCGCCGCCACCGTACTCGTGGCACGGGCAATCCCTTGTCCAGCAATATCGAACGCCGTTCCGTGATCGGGGGACGTGCGGACGAACGGTAACCCGATCGTGGTGTTGACCGCCAAATCGAACGCCATGAGTTTGACAGGAATCAACCCCTGATCGTGATATAAGGCTAAATAGCCATCGGCGGCGTTAGCATTGGCATCCTCGAACCAGGCGCGACCGGGATTCACCCACAGGGTATCTGGCGGCACCAGCCCTCGTAACTTGACGGTCGGACGGCGGCGGCGTTCCGCTTCGAGCCAAGGTTGCAACCGTTCGACTTCTTCGAGACCGAGTTTTCCTGCTTCGCCGCTGTGGGGGTTGAGACCGGAAACGGCGATGTGAGGTGCGTCGATCCCGAAATCTCGTTGTAACGATTCCACCAGCAAGTCCAGTTTGCGCGTGAGGAGTTCCGGGGTGAGTGCCTCCGGTACCGATTTCAGCGGAATGTGAGTCGTCGCCAGGAGCGTCCGCAGCATCCATCCCGTGTGGGGAGATTTGGCGGCAAACATCATGCCGAAGCGATCGCTCCCTGCCCCTTCAGCGAGGCGTTCCGTTTGGCCGGGGTAGCAGTGACCGGCGGCGTGCCAGAGAGATTTGGCGATGGGAGCCGTGACGATCGCGTCGAAGTGTCCGGCGACTGTGGCGGCGATCGCTTCGCTGAGATAAGCAAAACTGGCGTCTCCCGTGGCTGGCGTTCCCACACCGGGCGTTACGGCATCCGTTTCGATATCGACGATCTCGAAGGTCTCGGGGTCGGCGAGGGGGTCGTCCCCATCCCGCAATCGAGCGTAAGTTTTGTGCAAGAGCGATCGATTCCCGAAAACCGTGATGTCACAGGAGGGGAATTCGCGAGCGATCGCTTTGAGTACGATTTCCGGGCCGATTCCAGCCGGATCGCCGAGGGTGATGGCAAGACGCGGTAGATTCATTTTGGGGAGAAGGGAAGAGAGGGGGAGAAGGGGAGAAGGGGAGACAAGGAATACCCTATGGAGTCGGTGCGTGACGAGTTGGCCGGTAAGACCGGATACTTTTCTTGTTTTTAGGTCACGCACCCTACGACTGGTGACTGGTGACTGGCGACTGGTGACTGTAAGATCGCTCCCTGCCGCTTTATACTAACTATGAGATTTGTTACAGCGAGTTAAAAAAAGATGAGCGGAGAGATTTTCAACGCAGCGATTTTATCGTCTACCCTGATTCTGCTGGGGCTGGCTCTGGGCTTCTTGCTCCTTAAGATCGAAGGTGGCGAAGAAGAAGCCTAAATGCTGACGAGTTGGGGGAAGCACGGCTCGAGTTCGACTTCCCTCAGCCAAAGGCGATCGCCTCTAACCCTCGTCGGGTTCGTCGAGATGTTCGGCCACGTCGCGATACAAATTGAGAACGTGGTGGTCTTTGAGATAGTAAAAAACATTGCGCCCCTGTCTGCGGTATCCGACAATGCGATGGGCCCGTAACGTGCGTAATTGGTGAGAAACTGCCGACTCGCTCATATTCACCACAGCCGCGAGATCGCATACGCATTGGTCTCCCAACGCTAACACCGACAAAATACGGAGGCGGTTCGGATCTCCCAAACAACTAAAGAATTCTGCCATACGCTGGGCTTTATCGACCTCGAGCGTCGCCGATTTGCGGGCGCGCACGTTGTCGAGATCGACGGGATGTCGGACGCTACAGTTGGGAACCTCCGAAGGCTGAGATCGAGATTTAGACTGGGATTGAGGTTCGGGTGAATTGATGTGAGTCATGACTTCGGAGAAGAGAACGTGCGCTGTAAGCGGGCAGGTCGCTGTCGAACCGTCGGGCGATCGTAGGTTTTTTGCGATCGACAGGGAACGCCCAGGGAGAAAAATGAGAATTTTACGGAAACCCCGTTAATATATGTTAACATTTGACCCAAGCTACAGATTTTGCCATCGCCATCCGTCACGAGTTTCGTCGCCTTGTCTCAAGACGTCGGCTCGTGTGTTCGGACAGCCTGGTCTATCGAACCGGGCGAGCCGGGGCTGAACCGTTCCATTTCTCATTATTCCATTTCTCAAGGTACTGAGAGGATCGACCGTCGTTACCGAGAACTCCATGAGCTTATTAATCGTCGGTGCAACAGGCACGTTAGGAAGACAAATCGCCCGCCAAGCGCTAGATGAGGGCTATCAAGTGCGATGCTTGGTCAGAGGGTTTAACCGCGCTTCGTTTCTCCGAAAATGGGGAGCCGAACTCGTCCGAGGCGATTTGTGCGATCCGAGTACGCTTCCCCCCGCCCTAGAAGGGGTCACTCACGTTATCGACGCCGCCACCGCCCGCGTAACCGATTCTCTCAGCATTCGCCAAGTGGATTGGGACGGTAAAGTCGCACTCATCCAAGCGGCCAAAGAAGCGGGGGTCGAACGGTTTGTCTTTTGTTCGATTCTCGACAACCGCAACTATCCTCAAGTGCCGCTGATGGAGATCAAGCGGTGTACGGAACTGTTTTTGGCTGAGTCGGGACTCAACTATACGGTCTTGCAACTGTGCGGTTTCATGCAGGGATTGATCGGTCAGTATGCCATCCCGATTTTAGACAATCAGACCGTTTGGATTACGGGCAACACCGCCCCCGTTGCCTATGCCAACACCCAAGACGTGGCGAAATTTGCAGTACGCGCCTTGTCCGTCCCCGAAACTGAAAACCAAACCTTTCCCGTGGTGGGAACTCGCGCCTGGAGTGCTGAAGAAATCGTGGCACTGTGCGAGCGGTTGTCGGGACGTACGGCGAAAATCACCCGCACTCCCCTCGGTTTGCTGCGAGCCGTTCGTAAAGCCGCTCGCTTTTTCCAATGGGGATGGAACGTCGCCGATCGCCTCGCCTTCGCGGAGGTGTTGGCCTCGGGAACCTCGCTGACAGCGGACATGACCCCGGTGTATCCGGTTTTCGGCATCGATCCTAACGAGATGACGACGTTAGAAGAGTATATGCGGGAGTATCACAGCCGCATTCTCAAGAAGCTCAAAGAGATCGAATACGAACAAGAACAGGAGAAAGCGCGCAAGAAACGTCAGCGATCGCCTTTTAAGTCTTCCAAGTAAGTCGCGAAAAATGCGAAACTTAAAAGTTAAAGGTGAGTGTAAAGCATATAGGTGGACTTAGAGCGTGCCGAAAGTTGGCATTATCTACAACGATTGCAAGCCCGCTGCCTGTCGGATTTCGAACGAGCTGAAAGAGAAACTCGAAGCCCAGAATTCGGAAGTGAGAACGGCGACGGGAATGGGGGGGATTTTGGGTCACTCAAAGCCCGAAAGTCCCGTCTGTCATACACCCGTTGACGGCTTGGTTCCGCCGGGATTCGATCGCGACTTGGATTTTGGCGTCGTCCTCGGCGGCGATGGAACGGTTCTCTCGGCGTTCCGTCAAGTGGCACCGATCGAGTTGCCGTTACTGACGGTCAACACCGGTCACATGGGATTCCTCACGGAAACCTATATCAGCCAACTCTACCCAGCCGTCGAGATGGTGATGGGAGGAAAGTGCCAAATTGAAGAACGGACCACTATCGCGGTTCGCGTGATTCGCGACGAAACGACGATCTGGGAAGCCCTCTGTCTCAACGAAATGGTATTGCATCGCGAACCGCTGACCAGTATGTGTCATTTCGAGGTGGCAGTGGGACGACACGCTCCGGTCGATATTGCCGCTGATGGTATCATTATTTCGACGCCGACCGGTTCGACCGCTTACGCCCTTTCCGCTGGCGGTCCGGTGATTACGCCGGACGTACGGGTGATGCAGCTGGTGCCGATTTGTCCCCATTCTCTGGCATCGCGGGCGTTGATTTTCTCCGATACGGAGACGGTGCAGGTGTTTCCCGCGACCCGCGAGCGTATGATGATGGTGGTTGACGGTAACGCGGGATGTTACGTTCTCCCCGACGATCGCGTCGTGTTGCAGAAATCACCCTACAACGCTCGTTTTATACGGTTACGCGCGCCAGAATTTTTCCGCGTTCTCCGCGAAAAGCTCGGTTGGGGCTTGCCCCATATCGCCAAACCAACTTCTGTAGAATTGCCGTAGCATGGGGGGATGGGGCGATCCTCCATCCTTTTTCGATAAGCTAGGTTTCAAGAAGTCTTCACCACATCCCCCCTTAGCCACCCTTTCAAAGGGGGGTTGGGGACACAGAGAGAAGCTTGTCGGGTTGGGCAAAACCAGTATTTGAGTCCGAGCGGAGTCGAGGACTCAAGTCCGAGCGGAGCCGAAGCGTTGAGATTCAAATTTCGTCGCTACCCGCGTCACATATTCTACCGCTGTTCCCTGTTCCCCGTTCCCCGTTTCCCATATCAATTATCAAAAATGGCAGAGTGGTTAGAACATAGCGTCCAAGTTGAGGTTCCGGTTCCCATTGAGGAAGTCTGGAAGCTGTGGTCGGATTTGGAACAAATGCCCCGTTGGATGCAATGGATCGATTCGGTTCACATCTTAGAAGACGATCCGTCTCTGTCGCGGTGGCGGTTAGCGTCGCGCAGTTTCGAGTTTAGTTGGCTCTCGCGAATGTTGCGAGTGATTCCCCATCAAATTATCCAATGGGAATCCGTCGATGGGTTGCCCAACCGGGGAGCGGTGCGGTTTTACGATCGCCACGGCGACAGTATCGTGCGGTTGACGGTGGCTTACGCGATTCCGGGCATCGTCGGTAAACTTATGGATAATCTATTCTTGGGACGGGTCGTCGAATCGACGATTCAGGCGGATATGGATCGCTTTCGCGAATACGCCCTTAACCATCGGGCGAGTCAATCTTAGCTCCCTCGGCGAGAAGCCCCGCGCTGCAGATGAAGGTCAGCGGCGGCCGGGATAGCCGAGCGGCAAGGTATAATCGAGATGGTCAACGTACCCGCCCGACCGTATCGAACAGACAGGCTAACTTCAAAGTAGAGCTTGGACTCTTGCCGCAGATAGATCGGCAGCTCGGGGAAGCTGTTTCCTTCAACGTTCACGGTACCCGTAAGCCCGTGCCTGAGACAAGCGACAAAGATCGACCTGTGGAAGACGGGTTGCTGCCAGGGTAACGCGATGCGTTACGGGAGTCAGGGCTGTCACTTGTGGCAAGTCAAACCTCCAGCAGAGGCTAGGTAAGACGCAGTCTTCGCAGCTCTCGGAGCTTGCATCCGAGAGAACGAAGACCCAAACTGGGTTCGCGGGCGTGGCGGCACTGGCCGGTGAGACTGGAAGCCCGTGCTGTATGCGAAGCTTTACTCGTCGGGTACTTCACATCGTTGGTTTGTGATGCCATCTTGCAGTGACGTGCGATCGCTCTCTTCATGCTCCATATCAAAAATCTGAAATACCATCCTCCCGCCAGCCACGCCGAAATTCTGCGATCGGTGAACTTCGAGATTTTACCGCAACAGTTAGGGTTGGCCATCGGTCCTAGCGGTTCGGGGAAAACCACGTTACTCGAAATTCTTTCGGGATTGGCAGAACCCACGTCGGGACAAGTTTTGTGGCGCGATCGCGAACTGCTTCCCGAACAGTTGCGACAACTGGCGGGGTTAGTGTTTCAATTCCCCGAACGTCACTTTTGCGGGAGTACGATTCTCGAAGAGTTACGCCTCGGACATCCCGAAATCGGTTCCGAGCAGATTAAAGTGGCCTTAGAAGAGGTCGGATTGAGCCATTTGTCCCTTCAGGCGTCTCCTTACGCCCTCAGCGGCGGGCAGCAACGCCGTTTAGCCTTGGCGGTGCAACTCATCCGCCAACCGCAAATTTTACTTCTCGACGAACCCACAGCGGGTTTAGATTGGTCGATGCGCCGCCAGTTGGTGGCGTTGTTGGGTAAGCTCAAGCAACATTGGAGTTTGCTGGTGGTAACGCACGACGCGGGAGAACTCCTCGAAATTGCCGATCGCTGCTGGACGATCGATCGCGGAAAACTTCAACAATTGACCGTTAATACTTGACAGTCGAACTCGAAATGTTTGGAGGGAAATTTAATCGCTCACAGAGATTTGGAGTCGAGTTATGATTCGTTTTTGATTCGGTAGACTTATCAAGAGTGAGTCTCCAATTTATTGATTTTTTGAATTAAAGATCGAAATCCATTTTGTTTTAGAATTCGATCTAGTTTTATCATTTCAAACTGGGTTCCCATCATAACTCTACCGGGAATTTTATGTCTTAACTTCAAAATTTCAAGATTGGATAAATTGACGATCGCACCTAGAAATTTCGCAGCCATCAAAGCTCGTTTTCCAGATTCTCGAACTTCAAGATACCAAATCCCATATTCTCTTAGAAGGACTTGACGTATTTCTTCTGGTGCAGCTCCTTTTCCATCTTCTTCAATTTCAATATTACATACAGGACAACTATAAGATGCAAACCATAAAAGTTCTCCATTAAAAACTGATTGTCCGACTCGAATATCGATAGTATTCTTACAAGAATCACACTGTCTTTTTAAGATTGTCATTAAATTCAAAAAATCATTACTATTCAGGGAGTAGTAGAGGCCGCAGAGAAGGAGACTCAGAAGGGTGCATCTCAGGGCTCTTCCGAACTTACTATGCAAGAAATTGCTAAAACCCTTACAGAGTCTAACTTTTCGCTTAAACTTATAAAAAGAGAGCTGAAATTGCGAAATCCCTTTTCAGAGGTCGGCTACAGGCATTTACCCTACATACCAGGGTCGGAAGAGCCCATCTCAGCTTTTGTAAAAATACGACTCTGGGGTAGGTTGGATTGAGCGAAGTCGAAACCCAACAGCAGCTAAATCGAGGATTCAAGCTTGCTTCCGATCGATTTACATTTTTGAGATGCACCCGACTCAGAACGCAGAACCTAAATCAAGAAATCAAGAATCTTACGTCTTTGACAACGTAGAGTCGCTACGACTGTCAACATATGTTCGACGAATTCACTGCCCGTCGCTAACTGATACGGAATCCGAATTTCAACGCTTCGATTTCGCTCGCTTCGACTCCGCTCAGCGTTGAGTCCGAGCGGAGTTGAGGACTCAAATACTGGTTTTGCCCAACCCGACAAGTCCCTCTCTATCCCCCCAACCCCCCTTTGAAAGGGGGGCTAAGGGGGGATGTGGTGAAGACTTCTTGAAACCGAGCTTATCGGATACGGATTCCGTATGAGAACCAAAACTCAAACCTCTTAAGTTGAGAGAGAGACGCCGAATCGAGCGATCGCTCTGGGAAAATTGTTAGGAGTCTGTAGAGCTGCACTCACCATAAATGCTCGAACGGAGGTTGACGAAACTCAATCTAGCTGAGTTTGCGGATAACGGGATAGCCGCTACTGTCATCGCGAGAAACCACGAGCGATCGAAGGCTGCGATAGACATCGATATTCGAGGGTTGCGAGCTAATTTGGGTGGGATTGGTGACGCGATAGATCTGTCCTTGAAACTGGGCGATCGAGTTGCCATCTCTCGGTGGAAGAGGCATCGGTTGGCTGGGGTTGGGGGGGTTGGGGCAGGTTGCCATTCGGAAACTTCTGAACTCGTCTCTACTTTAAGGATAAGTAGAAACGCTCCAGGCTTCCGCGATCGCTGTCCCCGCCACTTGTAGAGATTCATCGCCTTTTCTCGTGACACCATCGCCATCGATCGATCGATCGCAATTCATCGGAGGATGCGATCGCGATCGCACTTCCCCCGCTGGTGACAGCCAAAAACCCCGCCGGAACTTTGTAGGCGTGGCCTCCTACGTTCTGACGGGATTGAGTCGAGCGGGCCTTCGTGCTAGACGATTCGACGATCGAGCCTCGATCGAACTAGACGTTCGCCCACATTTCACTGAGTTTGTTGAGAACCGGAGTCGGATTCCAGGGTTCGACTTCTAAACCCAGTTGTTTTTGAGCTTCCACCACGCCTGCCATGGTTCCCACACCATAAATCCCATCGATGGGGCCAGTGTAGTAGTACGGCTCTTGAGCTAAGTACTCTTGCAGGCGAACTGTTTCGTCGTAGGTCAGACCGGTATCGGGGTAGGTGACCGGCTGCGTGCTGGTGTCGGGATATTGAGCGTAGCCGAACAACGCCGAATCGGTGTTCGGACCGACGACGCCGTCAACCGCCAAGCCGTAATCGTATTGGAAATCCTTCACCGCTTGAATGGTGATCGGCCCGTAATACCCCGTCGAGTTAACGCCGTGGGGGAAGTAACCCAAGGCTTTCAAACGGTCTTGGATGGCGACGACGTAGTAGTAGTCATAGCCCGAGACGTGTTCGACGGGTTCGGAGTAACAGGGATCGTAATCGTAATAGTAATCGCAGTATTCGTACTCGTACTCTTCGTAGTGGTAGTACGTTTCGGTGTAACAGCCGTAAGAGGCTTCGGCTTTCGGCTGTGGAGCTGCCACGAGTGCTAACGCTAGTGCGACGGGGGCAGCCGCCATGATACTGGGTTTGAAAACAACGTTGGGCGTCGTTTCCGATTCGTAAGCTAAGTACAGTTGAGTGTAGGCTAAGCTATCCATAAACTCACCTTCAATCAGTTTGCTGAGTGTCGTATATTTTTTCTCACCATAACCCAAAAAAATCGCTCGTGGGTAGTTTATTGGGATTTTGTTGGTGTTTTTGCTTTAATAGCGAGTTTCTTCGCCATCTCATCAAATTTTTGGGCTGAAATTCACACGATAAACTTTCCCCTATTGAGTCTTCGGAGTTTGAGGTGATAAGCGGATTTTATGCCCGGTCAAAACCCTTGCTGTAGGGGCGTCATGGCAATGCGCCCCGGTTCGATTTCGTATTATTCATAACAAATTACACCGTAATCTCAGGAGACCCCCCTATTCTGGGTTGCAATTTAGGGGATCGCGGGTCGGTCGCATTGAGTTTCGTCTTCATTGACATACTCACCGCCCTAGAAGGGCGATGATTCCTGCTCTAGAGCAGTTACTGGTTCAGCGACACCACTTACTGACTCAGGTTTCCCTTTATCAGCAGAGATGGAAGTCTCCCCAGTCGTTCCCTCTTTCGAAGCAGTTTTCGGATGCCCTCCGATACTGTTCGATCGTTCCATACCTAGAATTTCCATCCCTCGCTTGAGGATATTTAGTGCGGCGTTTTTGTCGCGACACATCTTGATTCCGCAGTTCGGGCATTCATGAGTCCGGGTGCTAAGCGACTTTTTGGCTCGATGCCCGCAATTGTGGCAGTCTTGGCTGGTGAAAGCCGGATTGACGGCTACCACGGCTTTGCCCCAAACTTGCCCGTAGTAGTCTAGAAAATCAGTGAACTGACTCCAGGCTGCATCGGAAATAGATTTTGCTAGATGATGGTTTTTGACGAGGTTTCGCACTTTTAAGTCCTCATACACCACGACATCGTTAGATGACACGAGCGCCCGAGCGAGTTTTATCGCCCAGTCTTTACGCTGGCGGTAGACGGTTAGGTGCTGTCTGCCGAGTTGTCGGCGGATTTTGTGATAGTTAGACGACTGTTTTTTGCCCTTTTGGTGTTGGCGACTAAGACGGCATTGTAGCCGCTTTAATCGCTTCTCCGATTTCCTGAGATATTGAGGGTAGATGACAGCATTGTCGTTTTGGTCTTTGATGAAAAACTTAAGTCCTAAGTCAATTCCGATCGCGTTTCCCGTATAGGTTCCGGGTTCTTTTCGCTCGAGATCGAGACCAAACTGCGCGTAGTAGCCATCGGCTCGACGAACGACTCGCACTCGATTAATTTTGCTGCGAAGAATGTCTTCTCTAGCTTCACCGTTATCGAGTTGGGTCTTGCGACAGGATGTAAAAACACCGCTTAGCCTGGGTTGCGGTGGGATCGATCTCGCTCGAGATTCGAGCGTTACAGTTGTCAGACACAGAGCTTTCGCCATAAAACCCAGCAACACGATCTACGATGGTGTTGCACTCGAGGGTGTGATACGACGGCCGAGACGGCGATCGCTCGATCGAGGTGGTTTCGGCCGAACGCTCGGCGACTTTATCCAGATTTACGGTTGTTGACCCCTAGTTTACCCTCGAATCTCCGTAATCTCACCGAAGATCGCCAAAAATTTCTGTTAATTTTTTTGAATTGTCGGAAGTCGAGTTCGATAGGCTCTGCCGTTCGCCCCCCGACTGTAGCGTCGCGTCGCGGCATTGCAAGCAAACAAACTCGGCCGGTGCCAACCAACCTCGCAAGAAGTAATAGAGCGTCGTGAGGTATTCGTCGATCAGTCGCGTCGAGAGGGTCAATCCTCTGGCACTCGGCACGACGGAGGCTAGGGTCACGTCGAGCCGTTCGGGATTCGACGGTTCGAAGGTGACGAAATCTCCCGGTCGGGGAACGACTTCGATGTTTTCTCGAGCAAAGGCCGTGACCGCTCGATAGAGGGATAAGGCGGAAGTCACGACGAAGACGCGCGGCTCGAAGTCGTTTTCCTCAATAATTTCCGAGACGGCTAAGACGCTCTGACGCAGGTTTAGAGCGGTGTCTTCGAGGATCGCACGGTCTTGGGGAATGCCGAACTGTTCGACTAACAGATCGCGCACGATTTCCGCTTCGCTGATTTCTTGTTCCCGCACTTCTTCGGGGAAGTCGTAGCGCTGTCCGGCACTAATAATGATGCGGGTGGCGGTACTGTTGTTATAGAGCTGAGCGGTATACGAAATGAGGTTGCCGTTATCGCTCAGTTGAATGTGTCGGCGATCGAGAACTTGAGGTTCGACGGTTTGCTGGGCAACGAGAACGATGGTCTCTGCCGTGTCTGTGGCGGTCGTTTCGAGGAGTTGGATGGCGTTTCGTTCGATCGATCTTTGATAGAAAAATTCTGAAAAAAGTGGGGTACTGAATACCCACAGCAACACGAACGCCGCGTAAATCTGATTGCGAGAGGTCCTCGAGATCGCCACCCCTCGAATACCTTTGAGAGACTGAGCGAGTAAAATCCAAATCAAACCGACCGGTTGAAACGGGAGAGAGAGAATCGACCAGGCTAGGGTCGCCGTGCGATCGCTAGGATCGAACCACACCAATATGATAAAAATCACGATCGCCAACGAACCTAAAAACGTAAAGTACGTTTTAGGAACGATTTTCAGAAAAACGTAAAAGGCTATAATGAGAACGAGCAGCCAGAGCAGGACTCGCGTGAGAACTAAAAACATCTCGCTCTCGGATCTCCCATAAGAACGGTTTCGACGACGACCGACAACCGAGAAAACACGGACGCGCAAGGCGGATTCGGCCATCGCATCCAAACTTCCCTAGAATAACAGATAGAGACGAGGCGATCGCGCTAAAACAATCCCATTGGGTCGCACGCGTTAACGCCCGAAGAATTGTGAATTTAAATTGCGTCTTTTGACTTATTGTTTCAATTTTAATAAATTCTTTAGAACTGGCATAAAAATTCGCTAAAATTTCCAACTTGGGATCGAATATTTTTCCCATGCATGGGATCTAGTCGATGAAAGTCAGTCACCTCCTCAGAAGCTACGAAGCAGGAACCACCCACTTTAGCGGTGTCGACCTACAAGGCGCGAATTTACAACACGCCACGTTCATCGCGGTGGATTTTACAGACGCCAACCTCATCGGTGCCGACTTGGGGCGAGCGTTCCTGACGAAAACCGTCTTCAACGGCGCTCGTTTGAACTGGGCAGATCTGAGCTACGCCAAACTCAGCGACAGCCAACTCGTCAAAGCCGATCTCACGAAAGCCAGCCTGAAGGGGGTCTTTGCGGTCAAAGCGACCCTCGCTCGGGCGCGGCTGAGCGGTGCCGATCTCGAAGGGGCGAACCTGCGTGGTGCCGATCTCGAAGGGGCGAACCTGCGCGGTGCCGATCTCAAAGGGGCGAACCTGCGCGGTGCCAATCTCAAAGGGGCGGATTTTCGCTGGGCGAACCTGAGTGGCGCGCGACTGAGCGGAGCCGTGTTAAACGAGGCGCGGTTTGCCGGGGCGAAGTTATGCGGGGCGTACCTCAACGGCGTAAACTGGGAGGGAGTCGAACTCTCTGGTGTCGATCTCAGTGCAGCCAAACTCAGCGGTGCGAATCTCAACGGTGCAGATCTCAGTGCAGCCAAACTCAGCGATGCCATTTTGCAAGGCGTAAAACTTCTCGGTGCGAACCTGCACGGGGCGAACCTCACGGGAACCCGGTTCGATCGCTCCGATTTATGGCCGGCGACCGCGTTCGAGTCCCAAGAGTTCCTGCACACCTCTCGAGTCCGGTGAGTAGGTTTTATCGAATACGGAGAGCGCGATCGTACATATCGTACATAATGATTAAGAGAGGCGGGGTTGAAAGGTCGGCCGACTCCCCCCGTCTGAGACGATCGCGTTCCGAACCCCTCGACTTCCGACATCGTTCATGCGTTATTGCGTCAATCCCGCCTGTCCGAGTCCCGAAAATTCCGACTCTAACGAGCAGTGCCTCAGTTGCGGTGCGAACTTACTGCTCAACAGACGCTATTGTGCGGTTAAAGTCCTCGGACAAGGTGGGTTTGGCGCGACGTTCGCCGCCCGTAACGTCGCGCTTCCCGGCGAACCCATCTGCGCGATCAAACAGCTACGGGTCGCCTCGAACAATGCCAACGCCATCGAACGCGCCCGCCTTCTGTTCGAGCGGGAGGCGACTACCCTCGGGAAAATCGGCAACCATCCGCAAGTCCCCACGCTCCTCGACTACTTCGAACTCGACGGACAGTTTTATCTGGTTCAAGAGTACGTTAAGGGCTTGACCCTCAAACAGGAAGTCAAACGGTCGGGCTGCTTCGATGAATTTCAAGTCCGAGCCGTTCTCGACGAAATCCTCGAACTTCTGAAATATTTCCAGTCTCAAACTGTCATTCACCGCGACATCAAACCCGCAAACATCATCCGCCGCAGCCTCGATAACCGACTCGTAACGATCGACTTTGGGGCGGTGAAAGACGAAGTCAGCCATACGGCTATCCTCGATCCCGACGACCCGACTCCTAACACCTCCTTCGCGATCGGAACGCCGGGATTTGCGCCCCCGGAACAGATGGCCATGCATCCGGTCTACGCCAGCGATATCTACGCCCTCGGCGCGACCTGTTTGTACCTGCTCACGGGGAAATCTCCCCGTCGCTTGGGGTACGATCCGCTCACGGGCAGTATTTGCTGGCGCGATCGCGTTCGGGTCAGCGACAACTTGGTTTACGTCCTCGATAAAATGCTCCAACCCGTGTTGGCGCAACGTTACCAAGCCGCTGAGGAAGTTCTCGCCGACTTACACTACCAACCCACGCCAGAAGAAGCGATCGAGGTCGCGCCCCCCCAGCCTCAACCCGCTGTCGAACCCGACGTCGAACCGCTCGAGGAGACGACGCAGCCCCCCCAGCCCACGCAGGAGGCGACGAACTTTACGTCTACCGAACCCCTTGACGCGACAAACCTTACCGATACTCGCCTGCACCGATCCCCACGAACTTCGTTTCGCAGTCGCCTGCGCGATCGCACGACCGCCTCTTCGTGGAACCGCTCTCAGAGCAACCGCCGCGCTCAGGGGGAAAAACTCACCGCCGAAGAACTCAAGACTAATTACTTTAAAGGACGTCGCGACTTCGCCAACCGCAATTTAAGCGGGGCGGATTTGCAACGGTTCAATTTAGAAGGCGTCAATTTCAACGAAAGTAAACTGGTCAAAACGAACTTGCGCGGGGCGAACCTCCACAAAGCCGATCTCAGTCAGGCGGGGATGAACCACGCCATTCTGCGGGATGCCGATCTCAGCGATGCGTTTATGAGTTACTGCAACCTCGCCGGGGCGGATTTGCGAGGTGCCGACCTGACGAACGCTTATCTGACCTACGCCAACATTACAGGAGCCAACCTCTGCGGGGCGAACCTCGCGAACGCGAAAGTCACTCAGGAACAACTGGCGTCGGCCAAAACCAACTGGCGCACGATCCTCCCCGATGGGAAACGAGGCTTGTTTTCTTGAGGGGTTTTTTCTACTGTTTGAATTGGGTTGGGGCAGTTCGACGGTACACGCTCGCCACAACGTTAGGAATTCAACGAACACGACAGCATTTCAAAGATCGATCGAAGGAGTCTTATGTTTTCTAGACGACATTTAACTTTACTGACGGATTTCGGGTTGCGCGATGGCTACGTCGGCATTCTCAAAGGGGTTATCGCCAAGGTCGATCCGACAGTTTCGGCGATCGATATTTCTCACGATATTACGCCTCAAGACGTGGCCGCTGCCCGCTTTTGTCTGGCGAACGCCTATCCCTATTTTCCCAAGGATACGGTTCACGTGGCCGTGGTCGATCCGGGGGTGGGAACGCCGAGGCGGGGCATTGCCGTACAACTCGAGGACGGCTATCTCGTCGGGCCGGACAACGGTATTTTCGATGGCGTGTTGAGTCAACATCGCGTCGTGTCGGTCGTCGAACTCACCGAACCGAAGTACTGGCGCACCGATCGCCCGAGTCGCACCTTTCACGCCCGCGATATTTTCGCACCGGTCGGGGCTCACATCGCGACGGGAGTTCGGGTCGATCGCCTGGGAAAAGCTGTCGATCCCGAGAGTTTGGTGCGGTTGTCCGTCGGGGAGGCGCGGGATACGGGCGGTGAAATCGAGGCGTGCGTGCAGTATTGCGATCGCTTCGGGAATCTCATTACGACCGTTCCGGGTGAATGGGTCGAGGGCAAAACTTGGCACGCAGTCGTCGGAACGCAGCAGGTTCCCTACGGCGAAACCTACAGCGATGCGAAAGCGGAAGGAACGGTGGCGTTGGTGGGCAGTCACGGTTGGGTCGAAATCGGGGCCGATCGCGCCAGTGCTGGCGATCGCTTGAACGCTGGGTTTGGCGACGCGGTTCGCATCGTCTATCGTTGATGGTTCGACGGCGCGTTATTGGTTTGACGGGCGGCATCGCGACGGGTAAAAGTACGGTCGCGGTGTTTTTACAGGAGACTTATGGGTTTGCCGTTCTCGATGCGGACGTTTACGCGCGGGAGGCAGTCATGCCGGGGTCTGAGGTGTTGCAGGCGATCGCCCGTCGTTACGGCTCTGAGGTGTTGCAGGCGGACGGAACCCTCGATCGCGCTCGATTGGGGGCGATCGTATTCGGAAATCCTCGGGAACGGCAATGGCTCGAAGGTCGAATTCACCCGTTCGTGCGCCAGCGTTTCGTGGCGGAGATCGAGCGGCGCGAGGAGACGGTGGTGCTGGTAGTGCCGTTGTTATTTGAAGCGAACATGACGGATTTAGCGACGGAAATTTGGGTCGTGGCCTGTTCGCCGGAAGAGCAACTGGCACGATTGAGACAGCGGAACGGCTACAGTGAAGAGGAGGCGCGATCGCGCATCGAGGCACAACTGCCGTTGGCGTACAAATGCCAGCAGGCCGATCTCGTTTTGGATAATTCTGGCGATCGCCGAGTCTGGCAACAACAGATCGATCGCTGGCTTCGAGACGATCTGAGGGGTTTAGAAGCGATCGCCCCCCGTGTGTGAGTTCAACGCTGTAACGACATGATGAGACGGATAGGAGTGTTGGCGATCGTGGCTGCGATCGCTGCTGGGATGGGAATCGAGGCTAAGGTCGCCCTGGCGCGGTTCGGAACGCGGCCGACTGGAAGCGATGGAAACGAGAGGGGTTCGACGGCTGGGGAAACTGACGCGATCGCCCGACGGCGATCGCCCGAAGCGCTGGTGACAGAAGGGGAACGCTTGGTGATGCGCGGTGAAGTCATCGAGGCTATCTCTCTCTACGAAGAAGCTCAAGCGCTCCATACTTTTTTCAGCGTCGGGGCGCAGTCGTGGAACATACTGTGTTGGTACGGGAGTTTGTGGGGACACGCGGAAGAGGTTCTCGAGGCTTGCGAGCAAGCCGTCAAACTCGACCCGGACAACGTCGAAATTCGCGACAGTCGCGGTTTGGCGCGGGCGTTAGTTGGGGATACGGACGGAGCGATCGAGGATTTTCAAGCCTTTGTGGACGCTAGCGAGAACGAACCTCGACGTTTTCAACGGCAAAATTGGATCGAGATGTTGCAAGCTGGGGAAAATCCGTTTACGCCGGACGTTTTGCGAATGTTGTTTATCGATTGACTCTTTCCTGATTCAATTGAGTTCGAGTACGACTGCAAAAACTGTAAGGGTTTACCTATTCTATCGTCGGCTTCAACGCCGCTAACATCTGACGCAGTCCCACTCGCCAATGGGGTGCAAAGGTTCCCAACACTCCTTCGAGTTTCTTTCCCGACAAGACCGAATACGCCGGACGTCGAGCTAGAGTCGGATATTCCGCCGTGGTAATGGGAACGACTCGCTTTAATTTCAACGGAAATCCTAACGCTTCGGCTTCCTCGAAAATCGCTACGGCGAAATCGTACCAACTGGCGACGCCGCTGTTGGTGAAGTGGTAGGTTCCCTCAATATCGTAGTGGTTCGTCACGATTTGCGCGATCGCGTTGGCGATGTCTCCCGTCCACGAGGGAGTCCCCACTTGGTCGGCGACCACGCGCACTTCTTCGCGGTCTTTCCCCAACCGCAACATCGTTTTCACGAAGTTTCCCCGACCGCCGACCCCGTACACCCAAGCCGTTCGCAAAACAATGTGAGACGCGTCGCTTTGCAAGACTTCCACTTCTCCGGCGAGTTTCGATTTCCCGTATTCGCCGACGGGATTCGTGGGGTCAGTCTCGGTGTAAGGACGGCTGTGGTTCCCGTCGAAGACGTAATCTGTCGAAACGTGCAGGAGTGTCGCGCCTTGTCGCTGCGCCGCTTTCGCGAAAACCCCCGGTGCGATTCCGTTGACGGTTTGTGCGAGTTCCGGTTCGTGTTCGGCTTTGTCTACGGCGGTGTACGCCGCGCAGTTGACGATAACGTCCGGTCGAATTTCGGCGACGACTGGGGGAATGCTGCGGGGTTGGGACAAATCCAGGCGATCGCGTCCGACTCCAACCACCTCAGCCACGGGGTCGAGGACGCGTTGCAACTCCCACCCCAACTGTCCGCTAACACCAGCGATCAGAACTCGCATTATTCGTAGACCTCCGCTGTTTTGAAGGAAACACCTGCTTTATCTTTTTGAGATAAAATCGGCTCGGTTGCGCCAAGTTGCCAGTCGATCGCCAAATCGGAATCGTTCCAAGCAATACTGCGTTCGTGGTCTTTGGCGTAATAATCGGTCGTTTTGTACAGCACTTCTGCGACCTCCGAGAGTACCGAAAATCCGTGTGCGAATCCCGCTGGAATCCACAACTGTCGCTTGTTGTCCGCACTCAGTCGATATCCGACCCACTGTCCGAACGTCGGCGATTTTTTGCGAATATCGACCGCCACGTCGAAAATTTCTCCCATGCAGACGCGAATTAACTTCCCTTGTGCTTGTTGGATTTGATAGTGCAGTCCTCGCAACACGCCGTAGGTCGATCGCGAATGATTGTCTTGAACGAAGTTCGTTTCGACGCCTGTTTTTTCTTCAAAAATACGTTGGTTAAAACTTTCAAAGAAAAAGCCGCGATCGTCTCCAAAAACACGAGGTTCGAGGAGTAAAACTTCTGGGATATCGGTTTGGATGACGTTCATTTATTGACGAGCGAGAACAACGAGGTTGGACACAGCACCGAGAAATTTAGGCTGAAACCAGCTTACACGATATCGTGTATTTTTTTCGAGCAAGACGTTCCAAATTAATCGAGCTAAATCTCTTTGAGAAAGCAATCTTAAATTTTTTTCTTGCGCCCAAAAGGTTAAGCCTAAAATATTTAATATAGTACGGTGGTGTCGGCGAGGCAACCAGTGAACGATGGGAAGTTTAGTGTGGAAATCTAACCAGTGGTAGCGATTGGGAGTTGCGACGAGAATTCCCGATCCGAGAGATAGCAAATCGCGAAGATATTGAAGTTGTTCGGGTTGAGACCCTACGTGTTCGATGACGGCTGAAGAGGTGACAAAGTCGAGTTTAGAAAACTGCTCGAGTTGAGGTGGAAAAGGGACGACTGTTAAGCCTGGAAATTGCTGTTCGAGATGTCGAATTTCTTCGGGAGAGGTGGCGTAAACGGTGGCGCCGTCTTCGAGAAGCCAGCGAATCCAGCAGTTACTATCGATGCGATCGGTGTCGGGAGTCGCGCCGTGGTCGAGAAAAACTTTACCCGAAACGCCACCGATTTGTTGTGAAAACCAATCGTAAATTTGGCGGCGAATTCGCAACGAAGATTTCATGCGAAGTTTGTCCAGCCACGATATGCGATCGCCAAAATAATCGTATTCTCGAACTTCAGCCATATCCGAACGCTCGCCTCGCGTCAAAACCTCTAACGACCCACGATCGACCCATAATAGCGATCGCACAACACCGCCAGCGTAATCGTACTCGAAAATAACACGAACCCGACCCAAAACCGAGGTAAACTCTTCGAGATCCTTCTCAAACGGCGATTGTAGAATAACAGTCCGATCGCTGGCGCGATGGGAATCCAATAGCGACCCTGTAACCCGCCGATCGTCTCGGCGCCGACGAAGTTCCACAAATACGCCAAACCGCACAACATTACCATACTGGATAACGCGCTGAGGGCGAAAACTCCCCGTTGCCAAAGCTTAAACCCCTTGTCTGCGGGATTCGGAAGCCA
The DNA here is from genome assembly GCF_028368005.1 of Geitlerinema sp. CS-897. NCBI lineage: Bacteria > Bacillati > Cyanobacteriota > Cyanophyceae > Geitlerinematales > Geitlerinemataceae > Geitlerinema > Geitlerinema sp. CS-897. Next base: position 31,133 of record NZ_JAQNCQ010000095.1, read on the forward strand.
GGCTGCGATCGCCAACATTCCCCAATACAACGCCACCAACCATCTCGGTAGCGGCGCGTCCAACCACCCCAAAACTCCGATAAACTGATGTGCGTAATCGCCGCCAAACGTCGTCAGCGTCCGCATTACCGTCGCCGCAAACGCCAGCGGATGGGTTAAAACAAACTGAATTTGGTCGGAGGGGGACAGTTGCGGGTGAAGGGAAACGTAAATTCGAGAGACGACCTGCGACCACAGTACCACTGCGACACCAGAGGCCAGTGCGATCGCGCTGAAACTTCCCCAATAGCGTCGCCAACTTCCTACTTTTCGCCTCGGAATCGCCAGAAACAGCAACACTAGCGGGAAATACGCCAGTTTCGACAACGACAAGGCGATCGCCAACACTGCTAAAATCGCCAGATCGATCGAGGGATTTCGGTTTTCTTCAGTTTTTGTGACGTCTTGGAAGGACTGACCTCGTTTTGCAATTTCTCGAACTCTCGTCGGTTGGATTGAGGAACGACACTCAACATTCAAATCTTGTTGCAGTTGAGTTTCATGGATTTTTTCTGTTGTTTTTTCTTCTGTTTCATCGCCGATCGCCACCCGCAACACCAACCCCAAAAACGCGAAGGCGACACCGTTGGTTAACGCATCTAACGATAGCGACGACGCCAAAAACAGTGACATCGGCGTCAACGCCAACATCACCAAAAACCATTGATGAATTGGACTCCAGCGAATCCCCAAAAATACCAACCCCACCCACGCGGCTAAGTTCGCCAACCTCCCCGAATACATGAGTTTCAGTGGTGACAGGTTTGCAGCTTTGGCGATCGCAATTCCCAAGGCTTGGGGAAGATAGGGAATTGGTGAATGTAACGCCGTGGTTTTGAAATTTATAAAAACGCGATCTTGGGGATTTAGCGGTAAATCGAGAACGGCGAACAGTTCGTCAAGATTTTGTTTCTGGGTTTTGTCGAAGCGCAAATCGCGACTCGAGACGTTGCGAACGGTGGTTAACACGCTGTTGGGAAGGTTTCCCCCCAAACAAACCTCTGTCTCGAAATATTTGCTGTATCCGTAGCAATCTCCGGTTTGACGTTCGGCGACGAGATGTCCTTCTGCAATTTGAAAGGCGCGGTAAAAATGGAGATATTCGTCGGGAGATTGAAAGGGTGGGGTGAGAAATACAACGAACACCCCGAAGACGATAGCGATTGTGGTAAAAACCTGCTGCGGGGATTTTAGAATTCGGATGTTAGCGGTAGGATGCGTCATTTCTAAGATATCAACGCTTCAATTTAGAAAGCGGTAGGGTGCGTCAGATTTAAGGTATAAACTCTTGAATTTAAAAAGTTTCAGTCGGGTGCATCTCAAAAATGTAAATTCATCGAATTGGGCGCACTCAATTTCCAGATCCCCGGCATCTTGGAGATGCCGGGGATCTTATACCGGAAGTGCTAATCGGGAATTTTGCCACCCCAAACTGATGTTTTTGCAAAAGTGAGATGCACCCTTTCAGTCTGACGCACCGCACACCACGTTGTTTCTATCCCAACCCGTATCCCGTTTTATTTTTGTCAATTTACTCCTCAGCGGTGCGTCAGGTTGCGGAGATTTTTCGTTCGCTTTTCCGGTTTTCAAGTCTGACGCACCCTACGTTTTTTACTGACGTACCCTACAGAATTTATTGCCGATCGTTTCTTTGTAACCGCGCGATAAAATGCAAATTTGCATCGAAAATATAGCGAAAGGGAACGGGATATAAATCGAGTTTTCGTTTCGTGACTTCAGGAAACCATCCGAGTTCGCCGAAAACGATCTTCCACTGACTCGAAGAGAGATAATGATAAGGAAGTGCGACGCCGTAACTGCGATTTCCTACCCAATCCATGAACCGCAAACGAATTTCGTCGAACCTAGAATTACAATAGTGGTCTTTAATTAAAACTGCGTGTTTGGCGACGCGGGTACATTCTCCTAAAACCTGTTTGGGATCGTGGGTGTGGTGTAAGACATCGACCACCATCACGAAATCGAAACTGTTATCGGGATATGGAAGCGTTCTTCCGTCAAATTCACGGACGGGAATTGCAGTTTTCGGACGGACAAATACGTCTACCCCTTCTAATTTTACTGTCGGACGTAAGGTTTTCACTGCGACAGCCACTTCGCCGCTTCCACAGCCGACATCGAGTCCGGTGAGAGGTTGGTTTTCGGGTAATAGGTTCGCCAGATGCTTCGCTAAAACGCGAACTCGGCGATTCATGACGAGGGAACGATGAAGGGTTTGCATTGTGAGGAAAGGAGAAGAGAAGCGCGATCGCACTACCTATAAATTTTACGAACGGGAGTTTAGGAATTCTGACGGCGATCGCTTTGATATCGTTCGGACAGAACGGCGTAAAACAAGCCACTAAACAGCGTTTGTGCGCCGATTAGTATAAACACCATTCCCGTGACCGCCGGACGAATGGCGTAAAGCGGCCCGAAATCTGCATCGACCCAAGTTCGGACGATCGATAATTCGATCCCCAAGCCAATTCCAAACATCGCTAGAGAAAACAGAATGATTTTCTCGATACTAATGGATTTTACCACCCAATCCATCCGTTTCGATCGCCGTCGAATGCGATGGGTTAAGGTGTATAAATGTGCCAAGAGTCCAGTTAACAGCAATTCGTAACCCAACAAACAGGAGAGTGCAGACACCACGATCCAGTGGTCGTTAAACCGAAACTCTCCAATATAGACCGATTCTCCACCGGGAGCGAGGTTTAAAATTCCCGATAAAATTAATCCCAGAGAAATCAATAAAATCCCCGGAATCCAATAAACATACTTCGGTGCAAATAGCAAGATATATTTTAAATGCCGCCAGCCGTCCGACCAAGGACGCAAATGAGGTGCGCGATCGCGCCCGTCGGGATGGAGTGTAATCGGAACTTCACTCATTTTAAAGCCCAAAATTGCCGATTTGACCAGCATTTCGGAAGCAAATTCCATCCCTGGCGATTCCATTTCCAACTGTTGGAAGGCTGCTTTAGAAAAGGCTCGCATTCCCGAGTTTACATCAGAGAATTTCGAGTGATATAATAGGTTAACAATTGCCGTTAAAGCGGGCGTTCCAATGTGGCGGTTTTTCCAAGGCATTGCTCCCGGTATAATTTTTCCGTTTAGCCGCGTTCCGATGACGAGATCGTATCCCGTCATTAACTTTTGAACCATCGGAACCGCTTCGCGAAAATCGTAAGAATCGTCTGCATCTCCAATGACGATATAGTTTCCTTGCGCCGCGCGAACTCCCCAGGTTAAGGCTGCACCGTAGCCGCGAACGGGAACCTCTACGACTCTCGCGCCGAGGGATTTTGCTAACTCCTGAGAGCCATCAGTCGAACCGTTGTCCGCTACGACAATTTCTCCACGCAATCCCAAGCGATCGAGCGCCGTTTTCGCCTTCTCAATACAGATTTCTAACGTGCGAACTTCGTTCAAACAAGGAAGCACAAAAGACACTGCGATCGCTTCAGTTTGCGATCGCGATCGCGGAACGGAGTTCTCTTGTGCCGCGTCCTCTCGTGTCGTTGAATGCATGGGAGAAAGCCCAAAAACAGTAAAGCAATGCAAATATATATAAGGACTCGAGGATAGTTTGTCAATTGTGGCGGTGTTTTTTCAATCTTCAACCCGACGCGCGATCGCACTGATTGCACTCCAATTTTTACTTACGATCGGCGTAACCTATTGGATTTTCCCCCATTACGAGCGCTGGCACGCCTTCGATCTCCAACACTACCACAACATTTCGGTGTCGATTCGCCAGGGACTCGTCCCCTACCGAGATTTTCTGCTGGAGTATCCCCCCGCTTCCCTGATTCCGATTCTCCTTCCCCAACTCTTTTCCGGTCACGAACCCCTCGCATCCGGCGATTATGTGTTCGGCTTCGTGGCGGAAAATCTGGTATTTGCAGTTCTCCTCGCATTGGGATTGCTGGGAATCGCACCCCGTCGCGGCGTTTCTACCCTGACGAAATACACGTTGCTGGCGATGTTGCTGTCGCCGCTGCTTCCCTGGCGATACGACTTGTTTCCAACACTGTTAACGGTGGCGGCGGTATTGGCGGCGATGTCGGGATTCGCCGTCGGTTCGGGGATCGCGTTGGGGTTGGGAATCGCAGCGAAATTGTATCCCGTGGTTCTCGTTCCCGTGTTTTTCCTGTATTTCGTCGCCTCTCGTCGGGTGGGAACGGGGGTGAAACTTGGCGTCAGTGCGATCGCCACCACGCTTTTAACGTTTCTTCCCTTTTGGTGGCTGGCTCCCGATGACTTTACCTCGTTTTTGACATATCACAAAGATCGCGGTTTGCAAATCGAGAGCGTTTACGCCGGATTGGTGAGTTTGGGAGACGTTCTCGGCTTCACCGACGCCACCTCAGAAATGAACTACGGCGCACAACACCTGATTTCTCCCCTCTCCGAACCTCTGTTACAGCTTCAACCCTGGCTGTTCGTGGTGGCGATGGCGGCGGTGTATGGCTTGGCGTGGTGGCGGTTTCGGGAAGAGTCGCAGCGGTTTACAGAGATTTCCGTCGAAACTTTAGTGGTGTATTCGACGGCGGCGTTGTTGGCGTTTATGTTGACGAATAAGGTATTTTCGCCGCAGTATCTCATTTGGTTGTTGGCGTTTTTACCCTTGTTGCGCTGGCGGTTCGTGGCGGTGGCGGCGGTAAGTTTCGCCATGACGATGACATTTAGTTTTATCACCCGACAGTTGCGGTTGATGTATCCGCCGTCTGTGGTGTTGTTGAATTTGCGGAATTTCCTGTTATTGGGAGTGTTGCTGTGGCTGTTGGTGTCTTTCTCGCCGTTTCAATGGCGACAAAAGTTTCAACGAGATTGAAGAAAATGGCGATCGCTCGCGATCGCACCTTCAAGGTTTACTTCAATAAATATTGTATTTTACTGAGAAAGTTTCAGGCAATTTTTATCGAGCGAACGCGATCGCGCGGTACACTACCCTGCCAATCCTTGAAAAATTCGTTACAAAACTTGAATTGTTAGGGGCTAAAACTTGACGTTTTTTGACTTTTACTTGCAGATTTTTTTAACCCAGCATTAACCTAAGAACGCCTTCCCAAGCCGTAAAGTTAAGTCGATCGCGTCAGCGAAACGGAGTTTCAACGCCATGAGCTTACTGGACTTTATTCAAATCTACGGACTGAACGTCAACGACTTTCTCGCCGACTTGCGAAGCGAGACCAACGGTTCCCCCACACTCCCCAACGGTATCGCCTCCGGGGACACCGGCCAGACCAGTACAGTCCTGTGGACGCGCAGCACCGAACCCGATTTCGTGGCGATCGAATACTCCACCGACCCCAACTTTAACGAAATCCTCGGAACCCTATCTACCGAAGTCAGCGACCCGAACCAACCCGTCAAACTCGAACTCAGCGGACTGCAACCCAACACCACCTATTATTACCGCGTCACCGACAGCCAAGGAAGTTCCCAAACCGGCGAATTCGACACCGCCGCCGAACTCGGAACCTTCGACGGCTTGAAATTTGGCGTTTCTGGCGACTGGCGAGGCGAACTGTCTCCCTATCCCGCCATTACCAACGCCGACGATAAAGATCTCGACTTTTTCCTTCTCCACGGCGACACCATCTACGCCGACTTCCCCTCTCCCGCACTCAACAAACCCCAAGCCGAAACCCTCGAAGAATTTCGCCTCAAACACGCCGAAGTCTACGGCGATCGCTTCGGACGCAACACCTGGGAAGACCTTCGCGCCTCTACCAGCGTCTTCGCCACCATCGACGACCACGAAGTCACAAACGACTTTTCCGGCGGCGCACCTGCGTCAACCGATCCTCTCGGACGTTTCGGAACGGGAAGCGAACTCATCAACGACACGCCACTTTACGAGAACGGGTTGCAAGCCTTCCAAGAATACAACCCCATTGGCGACGAATTTTACAGCGAAACTGGCGACCCCCGCACTGCAGGCGAACGGAAACTCTACCGCAGTCAAACCTACGGAAGCGATGCAGCGGTGTTCGTTCTCGACGCGCGATCGTTCCGCGATCCCGCACTTCCCCAAGCCGACATTAACAATTTCACTGAAATCCTCGATTTTCTCTCGAACAGCTTCGACCCCAGCCGAACCATGTTAGGACGGGTGCAAGTCGAAGACCTCAAACGGGACTTACTGGCCGCCGACAATGCAGGCGTGACTTGGAAGTTCGTCATGGTTCCCGAACCCATGCAAAACCTGGGGTTAATTGCAGCCGGCGATCGCTTTGAAGGCTACGCCGCCGAACGCACCGAAATCCTCAACTTCATCGATACCAACGACATCGACAACGTGGTCTTCGTCGCGGCGGACATCCACGGAACTCTCGTTAACAACATCACTTATCAACTCAACCCTGGCGGCCCGCAAATTCCCACCAACGCCTTTGAAATTACCACGGGTTCCGTTGCCTTCGACGCGCCTTTCGGTCCGACGGTTATCGACCTGGCGGCAGATTTCGGCTTGCTTTCTGCCGAACAAGTCGCTCTGTTTAACGCCTTACCCCGTCAAGGCAAAGATGCGTTTGTCGAAGAACTGACGAATACCCAGTTAGAAACTCTCGGTTACGATCCCCTCGGGTTGCAAGGATCGCCGGTTGCGGCTCGACTGCTCCAAGGCGGTTACGTCGCCACCCAAACCTTTGGTTGGACCGAGTTCGAGATCGACTCCGAAACTCAGGAACTTCGCGTCACCACCTACGGCATCGATCCTTACACGGAAGCAGAACTCAATGCCAACCCCCAAGCGATCCGCGATCGCACCCCCGAGGTCTTGTCTGAATTCGTCGTGACCCCAGAACTCGACGGCGCGATCGCCCCTTCACCTTCCCCAGGTTTCGACAACCTCGTCGTCTTCGGCGACAGTCTCTCCGATGTCGGGAACGTCTTCGCCGCCACCAACGGAACGATGCCGCCCTCTCCCCCCTATTTTGAGGGACGTTTCTCTAACGGCGAACTCGTCATCGAACGCTTAGCCGACGCGATCGCTTTAGAGGCGTCCGTTCCTGCATTGCTCGGCGGCGACAATTTCGCCATCGGCGGTGCAGCTACGGGATTTGGCAACTCCGTCCTCGGATCGCCCAACGTCGGCGAACAAATTGCTCTATATTTGTCTGAAGACAGTCCCGACGCGGGAGATTTAGTCTATCTCTACGCCGGAAGCAACAATTTCATTCAAAGTCCGACGCCGATCGATCCCGCAAGTGTCGTCAGCGATCTCGCCGGTCATATCACCACGTTAGCCGAGGCGGGAGCGACGACCTTCATCGTACCGAATTTAGGGGATTTTAGCGGCTCGCCGTTCGTGCGATCGCTCGGACGCAGTCAGGAAATCAGTCAAGCACTCGATCGCTTTAACGAACTTCTCGATCCCGCTCTCGATACCTTAGAAGTCGAATTGAGCGTTGAGATCGTCGAGTTAGATTTTGCCCGCGTTTTCGACGAGATTCTCGAAAATCCCGCCGCTTTCGGAATTCTCAATACCACGGATTTCGCCCTCGACCCCCTGACGGGAACGGTCGTCCCCAACCCCGAAGTATATCTGTTTTGGGACGATTTCCACCCCTCCGCAACGGTCAACAAGATCGTCGCCGATGCCGTTGTTGAGGAATTGACCGACGCGTTCGTTCGATCTCGGCGCGATCGCAGCACCTCCACCTCAACAGTCTCGCACGCCGTTGTGGAAACTTGGGAATTTCCCCCCGTCCCTGATGGTGTCCCAGCCGACGAACCGTCGGCGATCTCTGGGAAATTTAGCTTCAACTGCGAGGTTTTGCAGGCGATGCCTCAACTCGAGATCGGTTCGTTCTGCAACACTACTGAGTTTTTTGTATGAAGATTTCACGTTCGAGACGCCGTTTGTGGCCGATGCGATCGCCGCCTTTTCTGAAGAAACCAGGGCGATCGAACACCCGTTCAGCTTCTAAAACCCTCTCGGCGATATTCATCCTTAAACTCCTCGTGATAGGGACGTTTTCAGCGACGTTCCTACCACGACTCGATCGCAGCGAACCTCGGGCGATCGAACCCAACCCCTCGACGACGGATTTCTCGAAGGTTTCTCACCGCCGTCTCGCCATTATCTTCGACAAGCTGTCTGTTATCTACGACACAAATTTTGTAAAACTTTAATCTATTTAAACTTTAGTAAAGAAACTTTAAAATTTCGACGAGCGATCGGGAACTCGGGTCGAGGGTGATGAAGATTAACACGGTGGTTTGACGCAAATCACTTTGCCAAGTTTAGGAACTCCCTATACTAATTTTAGTCCGTAAAACCATATGGATTTCGACAATTGAATCTCTGTTGGCGTCAAAGCTGTTACAGGCAATTGTCAGTTCGTTCATTGGGGGTTGTCATTGCACGCGAATCGATCGATATTTTCGACTCGGCATTGATAAGGTGCAACAGACAGAACGGAAATCACATCCACAGACCCCCGTTTACCTGGAGGGATTGAGACGAGTATTATGCCAGGAACGACTTCTTACACCCAATCTGATTACGACGATCGTCTTGTGACAGACGAATTAGAGGTACTGACGGCCGATACCGATGCCAAGGCGGACGAGGATACTCTCGATCGTGCCTCGGGCATGGAAGTCGAATACGCCGATGCTGACGAATTCGTTCGCACGAGTCGCACTACGACGGATTTAGTCCGTCTGTACTTACAGGAAATCGGGAAGGTGAACCTTCTCGGCCGCGACGAAGAAGTCTCTGAAGCGCAAAAAGTCCAACGCTACGTCAGTTTGTTAGAAGTACGTCAACAAGCGGCCGATCGCGGCGACGAACTCATGCAGCGTTGCGTTCGCTTGGTTTGCACGCGCGATCGCCTGACCTCTCAACTCGGCCACCGTCCGTCTCTCGAACGATGGGCCGGCGAAGCTGACCTCGAAGTCTCGAAGCTCAAACCGACCCTCTCGGCAGGGAAACGCCGCTGGGCGAAACTGGCCGGTTTGTCCCTTGAAGAACTCGAACAGGTTCAAGCCGAAGGGATTCGCGCTAAAGCTCACATGATCAAAGCCAACTTGCGCTTGGTCGTGTCCGTCGCCAAAAAATACCAAAAACGGGGCTTAGAACTCCTCGATTTAATTCAAGAAGGTACGATCGGCTTAGAGCGAGCCGTCGAAAAATTCGATCCCACCCGAGGATATCGGTTCAGTACCTATGCCTATTGGTGGATTCGCCAAGGGATTACCCGAGCGATCGCCACTCAAAGCCGCACGATTCGCCTTCCCGTTCACATCACCGAAAAACTCAACAAAATTAAAAAAGCTCAGCGTCAGTTCGCCCAAGACAACGGACGCACCCCCACCATCGACGACATCGCCAAAGAACTCGACATGACCTCCGACCAAATTCGCGAAGTCATGTTGCGCGTCCCGCGATCGATCTCCCTCGATGCCAAAGTCGGAAAAGAAAAAGACACCGAACTCGGCGAACTCCTCGAAACCGACGATGCCTCTCCCGAAGATCTGCTGATGCGCGAGTCCCTACAACGGGAACTCCAGCACCTCCTCGCCGATCTCAGCAGCCGCGAACGAGATGTCATTCGCTTGCGTTTCGGTTTGGGCGGCGAAACCCCCTACTCCCTCGCCGAAATCGGCCGCGCCCTCGAACTGTCTCGCGAACGGGTTCGTCAAATCGAAGCCAAAGCATTGCAAAAACTGCGTCAGCCCAAACGTCGAAACCGTGTTCGGGACTTCCTCGAGTCCCTCAGTTAAGCGTTTTAACCCCGCGATAAATTAGGGTAATTCTATCGACTCATTCAGGGGGCGGCCGGACGGTTGCCCCCGTTGCGTTCGGACTTCCTTTTTTGTGCAAATTATTGGTATAATGTCGTCACGTAGTCATAGTCATTATGATTTTATATAACTGCCATGAGTAACACCGTCGTCGAAAACTTAGTCATTATTGGTTCGGGGCCGGCCGGATATACCGCTGCCATCTACGCCGCCCGTGCCAACCTCAAACCCATCGTTTTCGAGGGCTACCAAATGGGAGGGATTCCCGGCGGCCAGTTGATGACGACCACCGAAGTCGAAAACTTCCCCGGATTTCCCGAGGGCATCACCGGCCCCCAACTGATGGATCGCATGAAAGCCCAAGCCGTGCGCTGGGGTGCCGAACTCTACACCGAAGACGTCACTGACGTCGATCTCAGCCAACGTCCCTTTACCGTACGTTCCGACGAACGGGAATTCAAAACCCACAGCATCGTCATCGCCACCGGTGCCACAGCCAAACGACTCGACCTTCCCCACGAACAAGACTTCTGGAACACGGGAATTTCTGCCTGTGCCATCTGCGACGGTGCGGCGCCCCAATTTAGAAAGGTCGAACTGGCGGTCATCGGCGGCGGCGACACGGCAGCAGAAGAAGCCGTCTTCCTGACGAAGTACGGCACTCACGTCCATATGCTGGTTCGTCGGGACGCGATGCGTGCCAGCAAAACCATGCAGGATCGGGTTCTCGAACATCCGAAAATTACCGTCCACTGGAACACCCAAGCCACAGACGTTTACGGTGAAAACGGCAAACTCCAGGGGTTGAACGTCGTCAACACCCAAACTGGCGAAGAGAGTCAGCTTCCCGTCCAGGGTCTGTTTTACGCGATCGGTCACACGCCGAACACACAAATTTTCCAAGGCCAGATCGAACTCGACGAGGTGGGATACGTTAAAACCCACAACGGTTCGGTCGAAACCAGCGTTGAAGGGGTGTACGCCGTAGGAGACGTGCAAGACCACGAATTCCGCCAAGCGGTGACTGCCGCCGGAAGTGGATGTATGGGGGCGATGTTAGCCGAGCGTTGGCTCTCGGAAAAAGGCTTGGTGACGGAGTTCCATCAAGAAGCCCAGGAAGCGACTACCGAACAGACGGAAACCCACGCCGAAGCGGATTCGGAAGAAACTTTCGATCCGGGCCAAACGCGACATCGCGGCAGCTATGCCCTGCGGAAACTGTATCACGAGAGCGATCGCCCGTTGGTGGTGAAATACGTCGCGCCCACTTGCGGCCCGTGCCATATGCTCAAAACCATTTTCGATCGCGTTGTCGACGAATTCGAGAATCGCATTCACTACGTCGAGATCGACATCGAAGACGATCCCGAAATTGCTGAAGCTGCTGGAGTCATCGGTACGCCGACGGTACAAATTTTTAAAGACAAAGCCAAAGTCACCGAACTCAAAGGTGTCAAACAGAAGAGCGAATACCGTCAAGCCATTTCCGACAGCTTGGAACGAGCAGCTTCGGTCTCTTAACTCCAATTTCAACCGCCCCCCTAGGGGCGATGCGTGACGCGGTAATATCAGATCGACCTGACTGCCGCGTCACGCATCCTACGGCTGCCTCCCCTCTCCCTTGCTTTCTAGCAAGGCTATGATTTTTCTGAGGGGGGGTCGAAAGCCAGAGAAGCCCCAGGATAGGGAGAAGTACGGCGGCATCCCCAACTCAAGGGAAGTCCTATTGCAAAATTGAATTGAGATGTACCCGCGAACAAGTCGCTGCACCGGAACACCGCAAGCCTTAGTGGTGCAGAAAACTTTTCCAGATCGGGGATTGACAAAACACACAAAATCTGAATTAAGACTCGAGCCAGATCCCCGGCATCTCCAACTCATCTCCAAGATGCCGGGGATCTCCGACAGCAATTTACCGATCTGGGATTTTGCTGCCAACCCTTTAATACGGCGATATCTTGTTTGCCAAGAGTTTCAGGACTTTGCTGCACCACCAAGCACCGCAAGCTAGTTTGCTGAGCGTTCAGACTTGTTTGTGTCCAGTGAGCTTGGTCGTTAGACCGCCAATTTTCTGTAAGCCAAATCGAAAGTCGCTTGAGCGGTAGGGTTTTGACAGTGAAGAGTGCAGAGGGAAGAGTTATAGAGTGGGGATTCCTCTTAACTCTTTCCTGAAACAAGCGCATCGCTGAGGTGTTTCTCAATCAGACACCTCCACCGGCCAGAGATGCCAACGCACCGAACCCCCCTCCGGCCAGTTTTGAAACGGCCCGGGAAACCGTTCCCCCTCCTCAACAACATTTCCCCAAAAGTCCCGATTGGGCAACGGTAACGGCGGAATCGCCAACCGGGGCATCACCGACACCTCCGCCACCTCCAAATCTGGGGTAAACGTCCCCAGAGAAATCGCACCTTTTTCGATCGCCCCGTTCGCGATTTCCCCCGCTTCTAACACTGGGGCAACACTGTGGCGATCGCTCCCCGTCAACTCCCGCCACCAAGACAGCGGTAACACCAACGTCTCTCGCCACGCCTCGAAATTAGGTTTCTCCGTTTCCGGTAACCGGCCGTCCTCGAACGCCTCTCTTAGCGCCATCAACAGGCGATCGCGCTCTACAGTACGGCGGTGGTTCCACACAAAACGATGGGGTTCCTGCCCCTCCCACTGCCAAACCGTGCCGTTAATAAAGAGGTTGTAATCCGACAAATTGTCCGTATCCGGTTCGGCGGCATAGGGCAAACTGATATGACCGCGATAGTTGTCGATAAAAACATTGCCGAAAATCCGCTGTCCCCGCGTCGCCACCGTTTCCAAACTGTCGTCTGCGCGGCGAAACTGGCGATCGCTCACCGTTCGCATATACACCCCGAAATGGGTGTTCGCCTGTAGCCAGTTGTGTGCCACCGTCACCCCGCTGGCGTCGTGGGTGTAGATGCCTTCTCCCAAACTGGTAAACGCCACGACGTTGTTATCTACCAACGCCGGGCCGCCGCCCATTTCCATGAAAATGCCCGCGCCGCGATTGCTCAAAACCAGATTGCGACTGACTCTCGCGCCTCGGTAGATGTTATCGACCCAAATGCCGAAACATTCGTTGTTGCGGAGGACGTTTCCGATAATCTGTCCGTCAACGAATTCGTGGACTTTGATGCCTCCGGTTTCCGGGGCGGTGAATCCCAGGCGGTTGTTGCGATCGATGACGTTATAGGCAATCAGCGACGCCGTTTGTTTCCATCCTGCAATCCCGCCACAACCGTTATCAGTGATGGTGTTGTAACGGACGACGTGATATCCCGCTCCGTCTGGCATCGGCTGTTCCAAGCCGTCGATATCGTAGCGTCCCTCGCTGCCGCAATCGAGACCGAGACTCTTGGCGTAGCGTATCGTATTGTGTTCGATCGCCCAGTGATGACCCGATCGCGTGCTTAAAATTCCCGCTTGAGGCGATCGACTGCGCCAAAACCCGCTAGGAAAGGGATTCGCGCCGTGTTCCATGACGAAGCCGCGAACGTGTATGTAGCCCAAGCCTCGGATTTTCGGCGCAAACACCGCCCGACGGGTGCTAATTTCGAGAAACGGCGGGTCTTCGGCGGGGTAGGATTGGGGCAGATGTACTCGCAACCGACGGCGATCGCTCTCGAAAAACCAGGTTCCCGATTGCTGTTGTAGACTTTCTCTATCCAACACCTGACGCAACGGACGACTTTGAAAAAACACCTGCGCCCGCAGATAGCCTTGGGGCATTCGTTCGAGTTGCGTGGTAAAGGGATCGACATCCTCGAAGAGCGTTTCGGATACCGTTCCTTCCCAGTACGGCGTCGGGGCATCTGGCAAACCCGCCATCGGTTGCGCCGTCCAAACTTCAGACCCCCGCAACACCACAGTTTCCCCCGCTGCGGCTTCGTAGACGATGGGGCGATCGCGCGTTCCGCCTCGGGCGGGCATCACCCGCTCTCGATAAATCCCTTCACGCACGAGAATTTTATCCCCCGGTTGCGCCCGTTGCGCCGCTGCGTCGATGGTTTGTAACGGTTTGGCTTCGGTGCCGGGGTTGTCGTCGGCGGCTTGGGGGTGTTGTTGTGCCACAACCAGCAGATGGGGGGATTCTGCGCGGAGAGAAACGGCGGAAACGCCCCACAGACAGAGGGCGACGAGGGCAGTGAGGAATAAAATCGGAACGGGTTTGAACTGTCTCATTATTAAGTCTCGGGTTTCAACATAGCTGTCACAGATCGGTTGTGGGAATATCCTACTTACGCGCTATTCAAACCTTCAACGGTAACCGAACGGTAAAACAGCTACCCCTACCGAGTTCGCTGTCGAGGGTCACTTTTCCCTGGTGCGATCGCACGATCGCCCGCACGATCGACAAGCCCAACCCCGAACCCCCGGTATGACGCGAGCGATCGCTCTGTACCCGATAAAAGCGATCGAACAGGCGATCGCGATCGGCTTCTGCAATCCCGATTCCCGTATCTTCGACTTCCACCACCGCAAACGGCGCAACCTCTGCCAAACGAACCGTCACGGTTCCTCCCTCTAGCGTGTACTGAATCCCGTTTGCCACCAAATTCGCGATCGCTCGATATAACTGCCCTTCATCGCCCCAAACCTCAATCGGCATCTTGGGAATCTCAACCCGCAACGACACCCGTTCCTGAACCGCCAACGCCGCCAACTCCTCCTCCACATCCGCCACGATATCGTTCAAGCAGCACGCCCTGCGTGGCATCTCGATTCCCCGTTCCATCCGCGATAGCAACAGTAAATCCGTTGCCAACTCTGACAATCGCTGGTTCTGTCGCCGCACCGCCGTCAACGTCTCTCTCGCCTCCGCCTCGTCAATCCGTTTCAACCGTAACGTCGATTCCACCATCGCCCGAATCGCCGCCAGCGGGGTTCGCAACTCGTGGGCGGCATCTCCCGTAAACCGTTGAATTTGCTGGTAAGACTCGTAAATCGGCTGCATCGCCAACCCCGCCAACACCCAACTGGCACTTCCCACCACCAGCAACGCCAGGGGAAACCCCAACAGCAACAGCCACAACACAGCGTTGAGATAGTTATCCCAGGCTTCCAAACTGCGCCCCATTTGCAGATATCCCCAGTCGCGGTTGTCTTGGGTGTGGAGTTTGATGGTGACTTGGTAATAGCGAGTTTCCGTCACGTCGGTTAGAAAAATGGGAACGTTCGCCGGAAGCGGTAAATCACTCGGTGGCGTTCCCGCAACAGCAATGGGCGTTTTCCCGTTATCGAGTAAATAGGCGTAGTATTCCCCCTGACGCAACGCCCCAACTGCGTGACGGTAAGTGTTAGTAATACAAGAATCGCCAAACCGACATAAATCGGGCAAAAAACGGCGCACGTCGTCGGTGAGTCTTCCCGGTTCGTCGAGAACGGGTTCGAGGCTATCGTGGAGGGTTCCGGCGACAGACGCCACTTCTCGGTGTAGTGTCATTTTGTGGGCGTGGGCGATTCCCTCGTAAACCCCGACACCGCACAGTGCCAAAATAACGCCCATGACGCTGGCATACCAAATCGCGAGTTTCGCACGGGTTTGCCAAAAGAGTTTGGACGATTGGGGGGCGATCGATTTCTCCATCTTTCGTGTTTTTCCCGAACGGAATCCATCAAATCCCCAGCCTCTTGGAGATGCCGGGAATCTGGAGAACGACTCTTCAACAGGCGTTTCTCTCAATTTCAACCCATTTCAAACTGGACTGTCGCCAACGCAAGACAATCTCAAATAATGTTAAACTTTTTAAAGTCATATCAAATTTTGTAAACTTACCGATCGCCCTCTCGAGCCGAATGACACTTTTCACATCGAAAGAACCGCTTCTCCGTGAGAAGCAAGACGCACTAGATATACAAGATTTATGCGGTTTGCTTCAAATTCAATGGAAAGTTGGAAAGTTTACGCTTTTTTCAGCATTTTACACCCGCATCGACCAAGCGTTATGGCTTTGGGGATCGATCGCCCTCATCATTTTTGCCACCGCTCAATTTTTCCCCATTAGCTGGACGATACAAGCGTATCTTTGGTCGATTTTGACCTGTGCGGGGACGGTGGCGATGGCAATGTTAACCCGCTTTTGGGTACGAGTCGAACAGTTATCTTGGATTGTTTACGTGTGGGCGGGTTTGATGGGGTTAGGTCTCCTTCTCACCGATTTCGGGATATTCTTCGGAGTGGGAACTATCTTGTTAAACCTGTGTGCGTTATGGTTGGGTCTTAGCGCCCTAGGATATTTCGCGACTGGATTGGGAATGCGATCGCGAACGTTTGTCGCGATGGGAATCGTTCATTTACTGGGTATTGCGATCCTACCGAAGCTCATGGCGTGGCAGTTCCTATTCACGGGCATTTTAATCGGAGGAAGTTTGTTTCTCTTGTCAGAGTTGCAGTGGGATATGCGCCCTCCTATCGACTCTCCCGTTTTGTCTGAGACTGAAAAGCAGTTTAACCGACAACAACACCACCGGCGACAGTCCATTTTTTAATGATTTTGCGCCCAAGAGAGCGAAGTGTGAGAAATAAAATTGCGGTGCGATCGCCTCTTTCAAGACGGAATTTTGTCGAGATTGAGGCGATAGCCAACCCCGTAAACCGTTTCGATCGCCTCGTTTGCGCCGAGCGTAGCGAGCTTGCGCCGTAACAGGCGAATTTGGGCGGCGACAACGTTACTGCTCGGTTCTGCACCCCATTCCCAAAGTTGGCTGAGCAAGCGATCTTTTGGGATAATTTGATGGGGATGACGCATCAAATATTCGAGAATTTGAAATTCTTTATTGAGGAGTTCGACACTGTTTCCCGATGCGATCGAAACTCGATGCGTCGCACTGTCGAGAACGAGGGTTCCAACTTGCAATTTTTGAGGTTGAAATTGCGGGATTCGACGCTGTAGCGCTCTCAACCGCGCCAGTAATTCAGCCATACCAAACGGTTTCACCAAATAATCGTCCGCTCCCGCATCGAGTCCTCGAACCTTATCCGCTTCTGTATCTTTTGCTGTTAAAATTAAAATCGGCAGCGGGTTATGTTGTTCTCTCAGTTTCTGACAAATTTCGATTCCTGAAATACCGGGAAGCAACCAATCTAAAATTGCAAGATCGTACTTCGTACTCGGACTTTGTAAATAATTCCAGGCATCGGTTCCCGTTAGCGCCCAATCGACGATATAAGCTTCTCGTGTTAACGTTTTTTCGATCGCCGCTCCCAAATCGGGTTCGTCTTCAACAAGCAGTAAACGCATCGATCTAAAGCTGTTATAATTAAGTATAATTTAATATACCAGATTTCAGAAATTTAAAAATCGATTGTATTTAAGTTTTTCAATCTCCATTTTTTGATTTGCATCGTATCATGTATGGTAGTTTTAGTTATTAAAGCCGATCGTAAATAGAAAGTATTAAAGAGAGTCTTGACATGACGACGACTTCCCTAAAACCTGCTTGGTCGAAAGCTGTAATGCAAGTCGGACGAGAATTCGATCGCAGCGATCTCGAAATCCTTTCCGGTTCGCTTCCCGAAGGACTGCGGGGAACCCTCTATCGTAACGGCCCCGCCCGACTCGAACGAGGCAACCGCCGTGTCGGCCACTGGTTCGACGGAGACGGCGCGATCCTCTCCGTTCAGTTTAACGAAAGTGGCGCGATCGCCCAATATCGCTTCGTCCAAACTGAAGGCTACCAAGAAGAAGAAGCCGCCGAAACTCTCCTGTACGGAAACTACGGTACCACCGCCCCCGGTGCGTTTTGGCATCGTTGGACGAAATCGATTAAAAACGTCGCCAATACCTCCGTATTAGCCCTGAGCGATCGCCTTTTGGCCTTGTGGGAAGCCGGAAAACCCCACGTTTTAGACTTAGAAACCTTAGAAACTCGAGGGATTGAAGACGTTCCAATTCCCACCTACTCAGCCCATCCCAAACGAGACGCCCATACCGGAGAAATCTTCAATTTCGGCGTCGAATTCGGGAGAAAAACCCAGTTAAACCTGTTCGTTTGCGACGAGACTGGAAAACTCCTCCGACAAAAATCTCATTCAATCGATCGCCTGTCGTTAGTTCACGATTTCGTCCTGGCTGGAGATTACCTCGTATTCTTCATGCCACCGATCGACATTCCCCTATTTCCCATCCTCTTCGGCTTAACGAACTTCAGCGACGCCGCACAGTGGAACCCCCAAGGATCGACCCAAATATGGATTTTCGATCGCCACCTCAACTTCGTCAGTCGCAGCGACGCCGAACCTTGGTTTCAATGGCACTTCTCCAACGGCTACACCGACGAAAACGGTAACGTTGTCGTCGATGTCGTCAAATATCCCGACTTCACCACCAACCAGCGGTTACGAGAAATCTCCACCGGAGAAACTCAAACCGCCGCCGAAGGAGAGTTGTGGCGTCTCGTACTCGATCCCAAATCGGCAAAAATATTAGAACGCGATCGCCCGTTCGATCGCTCCTGCGAATTTCCCTCCGTTCCCCCCGCAGAAGTCGGACGAAACGCCCGGTTTACCTATGTTTCCATGCACCGCCAGGGCGCAGACACCGCTCGGGAACTCTACGGTGCGATCGGCGGTTACGACGCCCAAACCGGAACCCTCCACGAATTCGATTGCGGCGATCGTTGCTACCCCATGGAACCGATAATCGCCCCCGACGCGTCTAACTCTAATCAAAACTGGCTGCTCACCGTCGTCTACAACGGAAACCGCGATCGCAGCGAAGTTTGGGTTCTTGACGGAAACCATCTCGAACGCGAACCCGTTTGTCGTCTGGCGTTACCCGAAATTATCCCCATCGGATTTCACGGAACCTGGAAGGGGAGATGAGAAGAGGGGGAGATGGGGAGAGTCCACTGTAAAAGAGGCGGTGTACATTGGCGGTGCGCCTTTTTCAGGGAAGAGTTTAAGAGTGAAGAGTTAAAGAGGAATTCCCACTCTACACTCTGCCCTCTGCACTCTACACTGATAAACACGCACCCTGTATGTTGGCGGTGAACATTGGCGGTGCGTGACAGATCGATCGGTTTCACGTTCGCGAAAGCGGTGCGTAGCACTTTCGACACCCTATTTTTCAAGTCACGCACCCTACGTCTGTCTCCCCCTCGTCTCCGGCTCTCCGTTCCCCGATTCCCGTTCCCCGTTCCCCGTTCCCCGTTCCCCGCTCCCCGATTCCCTCAACTCTTGCTGTTATAGACATCCAAAGCATTCAAAATGACACAAACCCCGACGACTCCCGAAGAACCGAAAACCCACGAACCGAAACCGAGTTTCGTCAAACTGGCGATGCGGAACATGGTTCGCAAAGGCGGAAAATCCCTGTTCCACTTTTCCATTACCACCGTGGGATTGCTGGCGTTTCTCGTGGGAATTTCCTATTTAACCCGGTAGTTTGTCAATGCAGCTCGAAGTAAGTATTCAAACCTGCGTGAGTTTCCCCGAAGCGGTGGCGGCGGAAGAAATTTGGCAGACTCGGTTCCATCGCTGGTTGGAAGATGTCTCGTCAGAAAATACAGACGCCTTACCCGAAGCCAATGGCTACGAACTCAGCTTTCGACTGACCGACGATGCAGAAATCCAATCTCTCAACCGTCAGTACCGACACAAAGACCAGCCTACCGATGTGTTAGCCTTTGCAGCATTAGAAGCCGAACTTCCGCCAGTCGTTGCCGAAGTGCCGCTGTATCTCGGAGATATCGTCGTTTCCGTCGATACCGCTCGCCGTCAGGCTCAGCAACAGGGACATTCCCTCAAAACCGAGTTAACCTGGTTGGCAGCCCACGGCTTCCTGCACTTGCTGGGGTGGGATCATCCCGACGATGCCAGTTTGCAGGCGATGCTCGAGCGACAAGTCCAACTGCTCTATCGCGTGGGAGAGGCGATCGCGATCGATTTTTCTCCCCATTCCTCTGGCTCTTAAACCAGGATTGTGTAGTATGAACCTGAACCTTTCGAGGGTTAACCCCACCCACCACGCGAATGTCTCGTCTATGCCCCCTGGTGCGCCCAATCCCAAGCAAAAAGGTAAATCATCGAGCAGTACGGAATCCTATCGCCCCTTATCTTGGCAGGTGGCGGTGAATCTCGTGGCCAGTTTTCGCTACGCTTGGGCAGGAATTCGCTACGCCTTCGCGACACAACGCAACTTTCGCATTCATGTCGCCATTGGCACCGTCGCGATCGGCTTAGCCGTGGGATTGAACCTCGAAGCGGTGAAGGTAGCCGTTATTGGCGTCACTATCGGCTTAGTTCTCGCCCTAGAACTCCTCAACACGGCGATCGAGTCGATCGTCGATTTAACCGTCAAGCAGACCTATCACGAACTGGCCAAAATCGCCAAAGACTGCGCGGCGGGGGCGGTTCTCGTGGGAGCCTTAGCCTCTGTTCTCGTCGCCGGTTCCCTCATCCTTCCGCCACTTTTACAGTTAGCCGTCAACAGTCAGTAGCGAACAGTGTTGATGAGGTGATGGGATGAAACTGTTACCTGTTCGCTGTCCTCACTTTTCACTCTTCCCTCTTCCCTCTTCACTGAAGAAGCTCCCCCTCTCCCTTTCTCCCCCTCTCCCCCTCTCCCCCTCTCCCTTTCCCTTTTTCAAAGAAAGACATGATTCTCGTCATCGATAACTACGACAGCTTTACCTACAACCTCGTCCAATACCTGGGCGAACTGGGTCAAACCGTTCCCGTGGCGTCCGAAATTCAGGTGTACCGCAACGATCGCATCACCCTCGAAGAGATTCGCCGACTCGACCCCAAAGGTATCGTCATTTCGCCGGGGCCAGGTCGTCCCGAAGACGCGGGAATTTCGATCGACATTATTCGCGAATTGGGATCGACGATGCCGATTTTGGGCGTTTGTCTCGGACATCAAGCGATCGGACAAGTTTTTGGCGGTGAAGTGGTGTCCGCCCCCGAACTCATGCACGGGAAAACCTCCGAAATCCACCATACCGACGCGGGCGTTTTTGCCGGACTCGAGAATCCCTTTACCGCAACCCGGTATCATAGTCTGGTTATCGATCGCGCCACCTGCCCCGACGTACTGGAAATCACCGCCTGGGTAGACGACGGTACGATCATGGGCGTGCGACACCGCGACTATCCCCACATTCAAGGGGTACAGTTCCACCCGGAAAGCATTTTGACCGGATCGGGGAAAGCGCTGTTGCATAACTTTTTAACGAGTCTAACGAGTTTAAAGGCGACTGTACACGCATAATGAAACGGCGAGAACTGATTCGCTACCTACAATTAGGAGCGATCGCAACAGCGACAACGGGATGGTGGGGATCGAAATCCTCCAGCGTCGCGCAATCTGCGGCAAGTTTAGAAATCGAATATCTCGGTCATACCTGCTTTCGCTTTACCGGAAGCGATCGCCGAATCCTCGCCAATCCCTTCCGTACCCTCGGCTGTACCGCAGGCTACCCAGAACCCAACATCGACGACGCCGACTTAGTCTTAGTCAGCAGCTTTCTCCTCGACGAAGGAGCCGTCGATACCGTCCCCGAATCCAAACTTCTCTTCGAGTCGGGGATTTTCGAGGTGCAGGGCATGACCTTTGAAGGCATTCCCATTCCCCACGATCGCATCGGTGGAAACCGTTTCGGCACCAACGTCATTTGGACCTGGCAGCAAGGGGGACTCAAAATCGCCCACCTCGGCGGTGCAGCCGCCCCCATCGATGTCGAACAGCGCATCCTCATCGGACGCCCCGACATCGCCTTAATTCCCGTCGGCGGAAGCGAGAAAGCCTACACGGCCGAAGAAGCCAAGCAAGCCGTGTCCGTTCTCAACCCGCGATTGGTGATTCCCACCCACTACCGAACGGCGGCGGCGGACGACAACGCCTGTGACATCGCACCGTTAGAAAATTTCTTAAACTTAATGGAAGGCACGGAAATTCGCGTCGCCGAGAGCAACCGTATCGCCTTGAGTGCGAGGGATTTGCCCAGCGATCGCCCCGTTATCCGCGTCTTGACTCCTCCCATTAACACGCCATTCTCACAATCCCAAGCCGATGCAGCACCTGTACGTCCAACGCCGCAACGCCCTGCTCGAAAAACTAAATAGCGGAACGGCTATCTTCCGCAGCGCACCGATGGCGGTAATGCACAACGACGTTGAATATGCGTTTCGACAAGATAGCGATTTCTTTTATTTAACGGGGTTTAACGAGCCGAACGCCGTCGCAGTATTCGCCCCCCACCACGAAGAACATCAATTCGTCTTGTTCGTCGAACCCAAGGATTTAGAAAAAGAAATCTGGACGGGCTATCGTACTGGCGTCGATGCAGCCAAGGAGAAATACGGGGCAGACGAAGCGTTTTCCATCGATGAATTAGACGAAAAACTACCGGAATACCTGCAAAACGCAGACCGAATTTACTATCGCCTCGGACGAGACGAAGAATTCAACAACTGCGTCATCCAACATTGGCGTAAGCTGTTAGCCACTTATCCCAAACGGGGAACTGGCCCTGTGGCGTTGGAAGATCCTAGCCCACTCCTTCATTCGATGCGGTTAGTGAAAACCCCGGAAGAGTTAGATTTGATGCGAAAAGCGGCGAAAATTGCCGTTGACGCCCACAATCTAGCGATGGACGTGGCGAAACCGGGGCGGTACGAGTACGAAGTGCAGGCGGAAATGGAGCGAGTTTTTGCCCTTCACGGCGGTTCTCCGGCGTATCCGTCCATTGTCGCCTCGGGGGGAAACGCCTGTATTTTGCATTACGTGGAAAACCGCCGCCAGATGGAAGAAGGCGATTTGTTACTGATCGATGCGGGTTGTTCTTACAGTTATTACAACTCGGATATTACCCGGACGTTTTCCGTCGGCGGCGAATTTACACCGGAACAGCAAGCCATTTACGACATTGTTTTAGAAGCCCAAAAACAGGCGATCGCCTGCGTGTTACCGGGCGTTCCGTACAACGAATACCACGATGTAGCGGTACGGGTTATCGTCGAAGGCTTGCTCGATCTCGGCTTATTGTCGGGAGACATCGACGAGATTATCGAAGAAGAAAAATACAAGCCTTTTTATATGCACAAAACTGGGCATTGGTTGGGCTTAGACGTTCACGATGTCGGAACGTACAAACAGGGTGAAGAAAGCTGGCAGATTTTGCAACCGGGGAACGTGTTGACAGTGGAACCGGGAATTTATATTTCTCCCTACATTAAACCCGTTGAAGGACAGCCCGAAGTCGATGCGAAATGGCACGGAATCGGGGTTCGGATTGAAGACGACGTATTAGTGACAGAAGAGGGCTGTGAAATTTTAACTGAAGGAGTTTCCAAGTAGTTTGTAGGGTGGGCATCGCCCACCTTCTTATTTCTCTGTGTCCTCTGTGTCTCTGTGGTGAATTTATAAGCTCATCTCGAGAAAATCTAACACAAAAAATAATTTATTTTTGATTTTTGTTGCTGTCGAGTTTCGTAAATTCAATTCAACCCAAAAATCTATTAACTTATTTGTTGTTCTATCTTCTTAAGACCTACTCTTTTTCATGAAAAATAAGTTTTCATGTTATCAATTTTAGCCAGTTTAAGCCTCACCATTTCCCCAACCACAGAACTCGCGCAACGCATCGGCGACGGAGCCGGAGAAACCTGTCGGACGATCGCCCTCACACCAGAGAGTACTCTGTACCTCTATCCACGTCCGATTTCTTACGCCGACAACGACACCGCGATCGCCCCCGTATTCGACACCGAGCAAATCCATCTCGTTCGGGCGAACGTTCCCGGCGTAGACGGCGACGATCGCACCTGGCACGAAATCGTCGATAGTATCGGAAATCGCGGCTATATCCTCGCTTTCGACCCCGCCACCGACCTCTCAACTCTGCGCTACTGCCAGTAATAAAAACCACGCTACGGAAATCGTCGTATAAAATGTGTAGAAAAATAAGTAGATATCTCGACGAAGCTCGTTCACAGTGAGGAGATTTGGAAATATGACGGTAGGGCGTAACCGCACCTGGCTATCTCGCAGCCTAGGCACGATCGGATCGAGTGTCGCCGTTTTGTTCGCCGTCAGCCAGGGAGCAGCGATGGCGTCTCAAGACTCGATGGCATATCGAATGCAAGACCCCAGCTTACAGCTACCTCCCCTTGGCACGCCGGAAGAATTTTTACCTCCTGAAGAGGTCATTCCCGAAGGCGAACTCGAGCAGCCGACTGCACCTCAAAACAAACCCGTCGCTCGTATCGAATTGAATCTCAGCGAACGCCGAGTCTATGTTTATCTCGACGACAAAGTCGAAACCAGCTATCCGGTTGCTATAGGTAAGCCAGGTTGGGAAACGCCGGTCGGCGAATTCCAGGTGATGCACATGGCCGTCGATCCGACGTGGGAAAATCCCTGGACGGGAGAACTCATTCCCCCCGGCCCGAGCAGTCCGATCGGACGTGCGGTCATCGTATTCCACGAACTCGGCGATGATTGGGTGGCGTTCCACGGAACCCCCAACGAAGAACTGATCGGCCAGGCCGTCTCTCACGGCTGCGTTCGGATGCGGAACGAAGACATTTTGGCGATGTACGAAAAAGTCAATCCCGGTACGCCCGTCGTGGTCGTTCCGTAATTGCAGGTGAGGAGGTGAGAGAACAGTTACCAGTTAACAGTCACCAGTTACCCGTAACAACAGTGAACAGGTAGCAGTCTCTTCCCTCTTTCCTCTTCCCTGAAGAAGCTCCCCTGCTCCAAAATTAGGCAAACACCCGATGTTTCAACGAGGGCATTTGACTGCGGACTTGTTCGAGGCGTTGGGGGTTGATTTCTGCGATCGCCACGCCGATTTTCGTTCCCGCATCGGAGAGAACGGTTCCCCAAGGGTCGATAATGGCTGCGTGACCGTGGGAATGGCGCAATCCGTAATGACGGCCGGTTTGAGCGGGTGCTAGGACGTAACAGGTGTTTTCGATCGCCCGCGCCTGTAATAACACTTGCCAGTGATCTTTCCCCGTGTAGGCGGTAAAGGCTGCCGGAACGAACAGTAAATCTGCCCCGTTTAAAGATAAATGGCGGTACAGTTCTGGAAAACGAACGTCGTAACACACCGACAAGCCTAAGTTGCCCAAGGTGTCGGAAGTGTAGACTGGCGGCAGTTGAGTCCCCGCTTGTACCGTGCTGGACTCTTCGTAGGTGTTACCGTCGGGTAAGTTAACATCGAACAGATGAACCTTGTGGTAGCGAGCCAGTTCTGTGCCGCTGGCATCGACTAATAGCGCCGTGTTGTAGACTTGCTTGCCGTTGACGGGAACGGGAAACCCTCCCCCTAAAATCGTGACTTGATAGCGTTGCGCCATGGTTTTGAGAAACGCAACGCTGGCTTTGGCAATGGTTTCGGCTTGGGCGATCTTGTCGGACTCTTCACCCAAAAACGAAAAGTTCTCTGGCAGTCCCACTAATTCCGCACCGCGACGGGCTGCTAAATCGATAAGTTCTTCTGCTTGTGCCAAATTTTTCTCCAAGTTCGGCACGCTGGTCATTTGAATTGCCGCAGCAAGGTATGACTTCATGGATTTCCCTAGAAACGACGATCGATCTCGAACGCTGGAGGTGCTGATGTTGACGAAATGGCTCCTGTGGAGCGTTGCCACCCTGGGGCTTATCGCCAGCAGTGCGACACCGGGACGAACCCAGGCTCGATGCCAGCAAGAAGAGGGTTTCGTCTTGTGTCTCGATCGAGATTGGCTACGGTATTATAACCAGCCATACTCCGAATTTGACTGGCAAAGTTATATTCGCAACCGCACGCCAGACCAGCCCTCGGACTATTACGACGATATCGATCGAATTTATCGCGAGGTTCTCGGACGAGCGGCCGAGGCGGCGGATTTGCAGCGATGGGGAGACGCGATCGTTTCCGGAACCGCTGTGGCCCAGGTGCGTCGTGCTGTCGCTGATAGCGAGGAAACCCAACAACGCCTCAACGATATTTATCGAGATTTGTTGGGACGAAACATCGACGATCGCAGTTTGGAGATTTGGCGAGACAAGTTAACTGAGGGGGCAACGCTGCGAGATGTTTACCGCGAAATCGTAACGGGTGGGGACACTCTCATTCAGTGAGCAGTCACCAGTCACCCGTGAAGACAGTTTTCAGTTCGGAGACATTTCTTCCTTGACACTCCCCAGCCTGAAGGCGTGGGGATTCTTGGGTCTATGGGGAGCCTACGCTTAACCCCTCGCCAAGCATCTTGACCGTCTGCCCGACGGCTGCAAGTCCACGTTGCCTTACTACCTGCGCGGCGGCTATATCCCTATCTGTGGTATAGCCGCACTCAGGACACTGATGAACGCGAACTGAAAGGTCTTTTTTCCCTGTATTCGTGCCACAACTGGGACAGGCTTGGCTGGTTCCGCTGGCATCCACTTCGGCATAGAAAACGCCTCGTTTCCAGCAGACCCACTTCAGAATCCTTAAAAACTCACTGTGAGCTGCGTCGAGGGTATGCTTACTGAACATTCCTCTCGCCCAGGCTTTGAAGTTGAGTTTTTCGGCAAACACCATCCCCACACCGTCGCAGAGATGATGAGCCAGTTTATAGAAGAAATCCTGCCGACCGTTGCGGATGTATTCGTGCAGTTTGGCAACCTTGTGGTGGGCTTTGCGCCAGTTATTCGACCCTTTAACTTTGTGAGACGCTCTCTGTTGCAGCAATCGCAGCTTGCGTTGGAGGTCTACAAAGAATCGGGGGTTCGGCACTAACTCACCGGTGGAGGTGGCCAGGTAGTGGCTCAACCCTACGTCAATCCCTAACGCTTCTCCGTGGGGCGCGATCTCCGGAACGTCAACATCGCACTGAAGCGTTAGCATCACGTACCAACCGGAGGCTCGTTTGACCACTTGGGCTTGTTTGACGACGAAGCCTTCAGGAATCGGTCGTGAGAGGCGCATTTTTGCCAATCCCACTCCAGGGAGTTTGACTCGGTTTCCCCGAACGGGGTCTTTTCCCAACTGAGGGAACAACAGAGAGCGCATTCTCCCAGGTTTCTTGAATCTGGGGAATCCATGTCCTCTCTCCCACATCGAGACAAAGGCTTTCTCTAAACGTCGCAACACCTGTTGCAGCATTTGAGCATTAGCTGTACCTAGCTCAGGATAGACTTTTCGAGCCTGGGTTAAGGCTTTACACTGGCTTGAAAAGCTGGGTCGGGGCGCGTCGGCCCGAATGACGTACTCACCTCGAAGAGAGCATCGGTCGATGGGACAGGCTCTCGACTTGTACCAGTCTTTGCGCTCTGCCAAAGCATAGTTCCAGACCCGACGAGAGGTTTCGAGCCATTCGTCATAGGTTTGTTGTTGCTGTTGGGTTAGCTGAAGTTTGTACTGATACGTGAGGTTAATCATCACCTAAAAACGGCACGATCTGTTTTTAGGCTAGCAAAGATTGTTGAAATATGCAATCAAAAAGTCGCCCTAGAAGGCTTGCCCTGAGCTAAGTCGAAGGCTTGCCCTGAGCCAAGTCGAAGGGGGCGAGGCTCTAACCCCAAAATTTTCGGTAGCTTGCAAGGACGCTAGGAAGTTCGGCTCTTAAGGAAAGTTCGATCGGTATCCGTCGGGTTGTACGGTGGTCGAATCTCCTCGAGCGCCGGTTAGGTCTAAATCCCGAGAACGGAAAAAGTTGCTACCGCGCACGTCCGCCCCAACAAACCGGGCTAACTCTAAGTTGGTACGGCTGAAATCGGCATCGCGAAGATCGCTTTCGGTTAAGTCGGCGTTGAATAAATCGGCACCTTGCAAGTTCGCCCCGCGCAAGTTAGCCCCGCGCAAGTTCGCCCCGCGCAAGTTCGCTCGCGTCAGGTTGACACCCCGTAAGTCTGCTGCCGTTAAGTTGGTTTGGTAGAGTGTAGCGTCGCCGAGTTCGACTTGGAACAGGCAAACACGGTACAAACAGGCTTTTGATAGGTTGGCATAGGGTAAATAAGTCGACGTGAGATCGCTTGCGGTTAAGTCGATATCGCGCAGATCGGCCGCAAATAAATTGGATTCGCTTAAGTTGATATCGCGAAAGTGTCGATCGCCATTTCGATAGGCGGCGAGAAGGTCTAGAGCGCGTACCCGTCGCATGGAAAAGGGACTAGATTTGTGGCAGCCTAACTGCTCGTGCGAAATCGTCACGTTATTGACGTCTCGTTTTACAGAACGATTCAGTCCAGAAATTTTAACTATGTATTAAGTCAGCTTCATAAAACTTAAGGGTTACTTAACGATCGCAAAGCGCCTTAAATTCTCTTAAATTTCTTTAAAATACGCCCAATTTCATCTTGACAAAAAAGCGCAAATATGTATATAAAAAGCGCCGTAAAAGTGTGAAGCACGTTTCGTTCTCAACCAGCAAAATGTCAAAATCGATAAAAGTCGTCGCCACTCCATAGCGCTTTCATGTCAATCCATCGCGATTCGATCGCCCAACACTATCACGAACGGACGAAATACCATCCCGAAACCATCGGTCAGAAGGTTCCCAATATCGATTGGGATCGCCCTCCCGTTCCGTTCAAAGATTACAAACTCGGTACGTCGATCGATATGACACCGTACTCGAACGACGACGCCTCTGAGGAAAACTGGCAACGATTGTCTCGACTGTTGTACTGCACCTACGGGGTCACTGCTCGCATTCCCACGCTCAGCCACGACGACCTTCTGTTGCGGGCTGCGCCGTCGGCTGGGGGGCTGTATCCAGCAGAAGTCTATCTGATTTCGCGAGGCATCTCCGAACTTCCACCAGGACTCTACAACTACCAAAGTCGCGATCGCTCTCTTCTGTGCTTTTGGGACAGCAACCCCTGGGACGACTTGCAAAAAAGTTGTTTTTGGCATCCCGCCTTAGAAACAACCCGACTCGCGATCGTCACGACGGCGGTATTTTTCCGTTCGGCTTGGCGATATCAAGACCGCGCCTATCGTCGTATTCACCTCGATACCGGTCACGTATTGGGCAATCTGGAACTCGCCGCCGCCTTCACCGACTACCGACCCCATCTCATCGGCGGGTTTTGCGACGAGGCGGTCGATCGACTGCTGTACCTCGATCCCGAGGAAGAAGGGGCGATCGCTGTGATTCCCCTGGCAGATTTGCGCGATCGCGAGCAACATCTCCCTCACTATCCGGCCGCCTTACCCTCGAAAACCGATCGCGACTATCCCGAGTTAGAAGACGGCACTTTGCTGCACTATCTCCACCGAGCTAGCGGTATCGACAGCGAACTCCCGACCCCCGATCGCCATCCCGATACCTTAGCGGACAAATACAATTTTCCCTTCTGTTCTAAAGTCTCGGTCGAGACTCCGCCGATCGATTGGGAAAACGATTTGAGCGGGTTAGAAACGACGATTCTCAAACGTCGCTCGACCCGTGCCTACACCGGGGCGGCTTTGGAATTCGATCGCCTCAAAGCAATTCTCGATTTTACCTATCATCCCGAGAATTACGTTGGATTCGGCTTAGATAACGATCCCGACTATTTCGATTTAGAGTCGATCCAAACCTTTGTTGCCGTTTCTGCCATTGACGGGTTAGAATCTGGCTGCTATTACTACGCACCGAACGCTCGAGAATTGCGACAAATTCGTTTTAAAAATTTTCGCCGAGAACTTCATTTTTTGTGTTTGGGGCAAGATTTAGGACGCGATGCGGCTGCTGTCATCTTCCATACAGCCGATTTAGCCAAAGCCGTCGATCGATACGGCGATCGATGCTACCGTTACCTCCATCTCGATGCCGGCCACCTCGGCCAGCGAACCAATCTCGCCGCCATTTATCTCAACTGTGGCGTCAGCGGCATTGCTGGCTTTTTCGACGATCGCGTCAACGATATTCTCGGAATTCCTGAAGATGAAGCTGTACTATACCTCACGACCCTCGGACAACCCCAGGTAAGGAGGTGAAGAAGGGAAGCCAGGGAGCAGGGGAGAAACTATCAACGGTCTTCACTGGTAAGGGGGTGACTGGCGATTGAAAACACGGTTTGCTGTAAAAGGTGCGTGACGAGTTATCGGTCTAAGGATTTACACCCGATTTTTCAAGTCACGCATCCTTGTATGTGGGGGGTGTACATTGGCGGTGCGTGACGAGTTATCGGTCTACGAATTTACACCCGATTTTTCAAGTCACGCACCCTACGACTTAACTATCAACTATCTTCGCGTGTTATCTGAATACGACATTTTCGATCGCATTTACGAAAGCTCTCACTCCTTGGTGTCTCGGGGGGTGCGCCGCTGCGATCGCCAGCCCGTCGTTCTCAAACAGCTCAAACAAAATTTTCCCACGGCTCGAGAACTCCTACGGTACAAGCAGGAATACGAGATCGCGCGATCGCTGTCTCTTCAAAGTGGGTGCATCTCACTTTCGTAAAAACACAAAAATCATGGTAAAATAATATGAGTAGATATATCTAAAAAATTTCAAAATGAACTTAAACTCCGAAGATCGAGAAAAGCTACAAGAACATCTCAAAGCGGTGGCTGACATCT
>NZ_JAQNCQ010000096.1:0-10661 GCF_028368005.1 Geitlerinema sp. CS-897
TGTGGAAGGTTTAAACAACAAGTTAAAGCTGATTAAACGCAAAGCTTATGGATTTCGTAATTTCTGCAACTTTGAGCTTAGGAGTCAGCTTTCTATGATTTTTTCAGATTGATTCTGCATCTTAAGTTCGGAAGAGCCGAAAATCTTCAGTAAT
This sequence comes from Geitlerinema sp. CS-897, assembly GCF_028368005.1. Classification (NCBI taxonomy): domain Bacteria; kingdom Bacillati; phylum Cyanobacteriota; class Cyanophyceae; order Geitlerinematales; family Geitlerinemataceae; genus Geitlerinema; species Geitlerinema sp. CS-897. The sequence goes on from NZ_JAQNCQ010000096.1 coordinate 155, forward strand.
TTTATTGTGTGAAGTTTAAAATGGATTCACAAGATTTTTTGCAGCAATACAACTCTGGTAGAAGGAATTTTTCGGGACTATATTTGCTTGATTTAAATGTCAGTAGAAGAATTTTAAAAAACATATCGCTTCGTGGTGCTACTGTAAATCTTGCTTCCCTTGAGGGGATTCGTTTTATTAACTCTGATTTGCGAAGTATATTCTTAAAACAATCAGTACTGAGCTTCTGTGAATTTATCAACTGTGATTTAAGTGATGCTAATCTGAATCAAGTAAAAATGATGAATGACATCAAATTTTGGAATACCGATCTCAGCAAAGCCAATTTAGAAAATTCTATTTGTTTTTGGAATAATATAAGAATTCATGAGGCAAGTCTGTATAAAGCCAGCTTAAGAAAAGCAAACATTTACTCGATGTACATTTCTCATTCCAACTTGAGATATGTTGATTTAACGGATTGTCATATCAAAAAATTGGTCGTTCGATCGAATGATTTCGAACGTGCAATTTTAAGGTCAGTAAAATTTCGAGAAGTTCGTGGCTCCAATAACTTCAGGTTTGCTGATTTAAAAAATGCAGATATGAGTTATTGCAATCTGCAAGAGTCTAATCTTTTTGGGGCAAATCTACAACAAACAAACTTGAGTTATGCTAACCTTAAAGGAGTAGACCTAACTCACGCTTATTTGGATCGAACCAACTTAGTCGGTGCAAATTTAAAAATAGCTCGTGGTTTAAATATGATAAAAATCAAAAAAGTTGGAAATTTTGGCGTTAAAACGACCAAAATCATTGAAGGTGCATCATTAGGAAATACAACATTGCCAGATGGGACGATTCATTGATTTTAAATCATTTATTACATCATTTTTTTGAGAACTATAAGATGCCAAAAAAGCTTTTGTAATCCTATTTTGTTAGTCAAATGAGACAGCTATATCTCAAGAGATAAGTAAAGCTATTGTGATTTTAAAATTTAATTTTAGTAAACTTCGAGATGAATACACAAGAATTTTTAAAAGAGTACGATGCTGGTAGAAGAGATTTTTCGGGAGTTTCTTTTATTGATTTGTCGATCGAACAAAAAATATTAAAAAACCTATCTTTTTGTGGCGCCGATCTGAGATTAGCTGACTTTAACGAAGTTGCGTTTATCAATGCAGATTTACACGGGGTTCATCTCAGCCATGCCAAACTTGAAAATAGCCAATTTATCTCTTGTGACTTAGAAAGCGCAAATCTTGAAGGCTTGCGAGTTCTCGATCGATTTTTCGTGAAAGAGAGTGATTTATTTAAAGCAACGCTGAAAAACGCTTTATTTCTGGGCGAGCAGATGTTTATCGACTCGACAATGTGCAAAGCCAATCTAGAAGGTGCGACGATTTTAGGAACGATAACGTTTGTCGGATGCGATCTCAGTGAAATCGATTTGAGCGATAGCAATATTTTTCAGCTTGAAGTCAGTTCGACTTCTTTCGATCGAGCTATTTTACAGTCAGTTCACTTTCGAGAAATCGGAGAACAGGTTGATTTTAGTTTTGCTGATTTAAGAAATGCCGATTTGAGCCATCTCGATTTACGCCATTCTAAGTTGATTGGCGTAGACTTCAGAGGAACGAATTTGAGTTATGCGAATCTCGAAGGAACGGATCTGACAAATATTCGCCTCGAACAAACAAATTTAGAAGGTGCAAATTTAAAAGGAGCGTGTGGTTTAAAAGTCTTCGAGTCACCAAGAAGGATTAAATTTAAATCGACCCAATCTCTAGAGGGAGCGATTTTGCGAAATACCATTTTTCCAGACGGAGAGGTGGTGAACAAAGTTGAGCCTTAAGAGAGAGATTCTGTAACGTCCTTTCAATATTGCAATTCAGATTTGAACTAACACAAAAAAATCGGAGTGGTTTTCACTCCACTCCGATCGAACGTTATCACCTAAATCGATTCGAGATCGAAGGCGAACTTATTCAGTCGCAACGAGCATTTCTTCAGAACGCTCTTTCAAATTAATCGTCACCTTCCCTTCATCGTCCACATCCACCAAGGCGGTATCTCCGTCTTGAACGCGTCCCGAGAGAATCTCTTCGGCGAGGCTGTCTTCGAGGAGGCGCATAATCGCCCGACGTAACGGACGCGCCCCGTAACTGGGATTGTATCCCTCCTCGACCAAACGATCTTTGAACTTCTCGGTGACTTCGAGCTTGATACCCTGTTCCGTCAAGCGGCCGAACACTTCCTCGAGCAAGATATCGCCGATTTCTTTAACTTCGTCTTTCGTGAGTTGACGGAAGACGATAATCTCGTCGAGACGGTTGAGGAACTCGGGACGGAAGTATTGTTTGAGTTCTTCGTTGACCAAGTTGCGAATGCGGTTGTACTGGGCTTCGGTTTGGTCGTCGGCGAACTCGAATCCGAGACTTCCGCCACCTTTTTCGATGACCTTAGACCCGATGTTCGAGGTGAGGATGAGCAGGGTATTTTTGAAGTCTACCGTGCGTCCTTTGGCGTCGGTGAGGCGACCGTCTTCAAGGATTTGCAGCAGCATATTGAAGACGTCGGGGTGGGCTTTTTCGATTTCGTCGAACAGCACCACGGTATAAGGACGGCGACGCACCGCTTCGGTGAGTTGTCCGCCTTCGTTGTATCCGACGTATCCCGGCGGCGAACCGATGAGTTTGGAAACGGTGTGACGTTCCATGTACTCGGACATATCCAGGCGAATCATGGCTTCTTCAGATCCGAAGAAGTAGGTCGCCAGGGCTTTGGTGAGTTCGGTTTTACCGACCCCCGTGGGGCCAGAGAAGATGAAGCTGGCGATGGGGCGGTTGGGGTTCTTCAAGCCAACGCGAGCGCGGCGGATGGCGCGGGAGACGGCGCGAACGGCTTCGTCTTGTCCGATGAGGCGCTGGTGCAGGGTGTCTTCCATGTGCAGCAGCTTCTCGGATTCGGATTCGGTGAGTTTGTTCACCGGAACTCCCGTCCAACTGGCGACGATGTGGGCGATGTCCTCTTCGTTGACGACGGGAGAGTCTTCGCTGTTGCTGGTGTCGCCTTTTTTGCTTTGGGCGATCGCTTTGATTTCGGCTTTGATTTCCATTTCGCGATCGCGTAGCACCCCAGCGCGATCGAAATCTTGCGATCGCACGGCGTCGTCTTTCTCCTTCAGGACGTTCCGCAGTTCTTTATCGAGTTCTTTGGCCGCCGGAGGCAGTTGCGATTCCAGCAAACGCACCCGAGACCCCGCTTCGTCGATGAGGTCGATGGCTTTGTCGGGCAGGTAGCGATCGCTGATATAGCGATCGGAGAGTTTCGCCGCCGCATCGAGGGCTTCATCGGAAATTTTCAGCTTGTGATGTTGTTCGTAGCGCTCCCGCAGTCCGAAGAGGATCTGAATCGTTTCCTCCACGCTGGGTTCGCCCACCATCACCGGTTGGAAGCGACGTTCGAGAGCGGCGTCTCGTTCGATGTGCTTGCGGTATTCGTCGAGAGTCGTCGCCCCAATGCACTGGAGTTCGCCGCGAGCCAACGCCGGTTTGAGGATGTTCGCCGCATCGATCGCACCTTCGGCAGCCCCTGCCCCAATGAGGGTGTGAACCTCGTCGATGACCAAAATCACGTTGGACGCCTGACGGATTTCGTCCATGATTTTCTTGAGGCGTTCCTCAAATTCGCCGCGATATTTCGTCCCTGCCACCAACAAGCCGATATCGAGGGTCACGACCCGTTTGTCTTCTAAAATGTCGGGAATGTCGCCGTTGGCGATGCGTTGCGCCAGACCTTCGGCAATGGCCGTTTTACCCACCCCCGGTTCGCCGATCAACACCGGGTTGTTTTTAGTCCGGCGTCCGAGAATTTGAATGACCCGCTCGATTTCCGTTTGGCGTCCCACCACCGGATCGAGTTTGCCTTCAACCGCCATTTGGGTGAGGTTGGAGCCAAATTCGTCGAGGGTCGGCGTTTTGGTGCGTCCGCCACCGGGTCCGGCGGCCACCTCTGCCGTTTCGCCCAACATCCGAATCACTTGCGTTCGGACTTTCGAGAGATCGACGCCGAGATTTTCCAACACGCGGGCGGCCACGCCTTCCCCTTCGCGAATCAAGCCTAACAACAGGTGTTCCGTGCCGATATAATTGTGTCCCAGTTGGCGAGCTTCTTCGAGGGACAGTTCCAAGACGCGCTTGGCTCGGGGCGTGAAGGGAATTTCCACGGCCACGAATCCAGAGCCGCGACCGATAATTTTTTCGACTTCGATGCGCGCGTCTTTGAGGTTGACCCCCATCGATTTGAGAACTTTGGCCGCGACGCCGGTGCCTTCACCGATCAAACCCAGGAGAATTTGCTCCGTGCCGACGAAGTTATGTCCCAGGCGGCGAGCTTCCTCCTGGGCGAGCATAATCACTTTGATGGCTTTTTCTGTAAATCGTTCAAACATGGCGTACTTCCGATACCGAACAGTGTTGAAGGCGGGTTCCCAGGCAAAGGGGGAAAACGTCTCGGACGCTCCCCGGAGAGGGGAATTTCGGGGGGCGGGGGATTCTCGCGCTCCTGGCACTCTGTCGCACTCGTTCGGTGCTTGGGAAGTGCTTCGACCTTCTGACCGACCGCGCTCGGGAGATGGGGAACTTCCCCGCGCCTTTCGTTTCAGAACGGGAATAAAACCCTTGACTGAAACGATCCCAGACTGGCTTCTCGTAGGTTGATTTTAGCAAAAACAATCCTGTTAGCGGTTTCTAGAGGGACTTAACGTCAAAAGTGGAGTTGAGAATCACATCGACCCGTCGCGTTTCGTAGGCAAGCTCGAGCCGCGTAGAGTCACGGCGGCGATCGCTTTTGTTTTGTAGGAATTAGCATAGCAAACCTCGCTTGGGTCTTGCTACGGCAGCGAGTCTTGCAGTGCGCGATCGCCCTTCTCGTCGTAAAAATCTCGAGATTTAATAAGTTTTTAAGATTTTCCAACCTTGGAGATCGAGGCGATGTAGAAGTTGACGATCCCAATCTTCTAATTTTTGTAAAAAACCGGCATTTTGTATCCCACTTAACCACAAAATCGACGCATCCTCTCCATTGGGATAATATGCCTGTCGTCGTCCCGCTTCTCGAAAGCCAAATTGTTCGTAGAGCGATCGTGCAGCGTGATTAGCAGTACTAACTTCTAAGGTAGCTCGCTCTAAACCCCGCTGTCGGGCCGATCGCAACAGCGCCTGCAACAACAACCGCCCCAACCCGTGCCGTCGGTATGGAGGCAAAACGGCCAAAAGGGTGAGGTGGGCTTCGTCGAGAATCGCCCAAAGACAGCCCAAACCCACGAGAGAAACTCCGTTCTCGTCCGTGGCGAACAGACCCGGCAAGTCGCTGTTGGGACTTTCGAGTTCCCGTCGATATCCCGCTTCCGTCCACAGTCGGCCGAAACAGGTGCGATCGAGTTCGACAATAGAGGGCAAGTCCTCGACGGACAGCGGTTTGAGATGAAGGTGGGTCACGGGAAGAATCGATCGAAAGCGTTCGGAATCAGCAGCCCTAGATTGTACACTAGAGATTTAATGACCGTACGTTCGGGTCGCCGCCCTTCGGCGCCATCTCTCTCGAACGTTCTTGAAACAAAACGGTTTGAAACCTGTCGGCGCGGTTGCCGCGCAGGTAGCCCTCCGAAGATGTTGCTCGACTCGCGATCGCGTATTTATCTCAAATCATGGTATCGACTCCTCCTGTTGAATCCCCGACGTCTGGTTTGTCCTACCTGCCCTCAAACGAGGGTTCTACCGACACCCGTTCCCCCAATCAGGAACTGTTTCCTCTCACCGCCAGAGTCAACGACAACGACACCTTAGAAATTGGCGGTTGCGACGTCACTACCCTAACTCGCCGCTTCGGAACCCCCCTCTACATCCTCGACGAAACCACGCTGCGAGAAGCCTGTCGCCAGTATCGCGACGCCTTTCAACGCTATTACGACGGCGACAGTCTCGTGTTGTTTGCCTCGAAAGCTTGGAGTTGTCTGGCTGTCTGTGCCATCGTCGCCAGTGAAGGGTTGGGAACTGACGTCGTCAGCGGCGGCGAACTGTACACGGCACTAAAAGCGGAGGTATCGCCCGATCGCATTTACCTCCACGGCAACAACAAATCCCGTCAAGAACTGCAACGGGCGATCGAGGCTGGCATCACTATCGTCGCCGACAACTGGAACGATTTAAACATCCTGGTATCGCTGAGCGAACATCGTCCGACCCCCGTACGGTTGATGTTGCGGTTGACTCCCGGTATCGAATGCCACACTCACGAATATATCCAAACGGGACATCTCGATAGCAAGTTCGGCTTCGACCCCGACTCCCTCGACGCCGTGTTAGAGTTCGTCAGCCAACATCCGAGTTTGTCCTGTATCGGCCTGCACGCCCATATCGGATCGCAAATTTTCGAGTTACAGCCCCACTGCGATTTGCCGAAAGTCATGGTGTCTTGGTGGCAACGGGCGAAAGCCTACGGTCTCCCCGTTACCGAACTGAACGTGGGGGGCGGTTTGGGTATTCGTTATACGGAAGCCGACGATCCCCCTAGCATCGACGAGTGGGTGAAAACCGTATGTGAGAACGTTACCGCAGCCTGTCGCGAGGCGGGGATGCCGTTACCTCGTTTGCTCTGCGAGCCGGGGCGATCGCTGGTGGGATCGGCTTGCGTGACGGCTTACACCATCGGCGCAGAGAAAACCGTACCGGGAATCCGAACTTACATTACGGTAGACGGTGGAATGTCCGACAATCCCCGTCCGATCACCTATCAATCGGTGTATCGAACGGTCGTGGCCGACCGCATGAGCGCCCCGGCGACTGAAACGGTGACGGTGGCGGGCAAACACTGCGAGTCCGGAGACGTGTTGGTCTCGAACGTGCGACTTCCGAAAACCCAGGCTGGAAACGTTCTCGTCGTGATGGGGACGGGAGCCTACAATTACAGTATGTCCTCGAATTACAATCGGTTACCGCGTCCGGCGGCCGTTTTGGTTGGCAACGGAGAAGCCAATATCGTCCTACAGCGGGAAACTGACGCCGATTTACTTCGGCAAGACCGCTTACCCGAGCGGTTGGTGTCGATGGAAGATCGCTAACGATGACGAAGGAGATCGATCGCTTCGTCGAGCCAAGCTCGGGTTGAGGTAGCGTTCTTTTATCGTTTGGGATATCGTTCGAGACGTTTTTTGGATAACACAGCAGTACGAGGAGAATCCAGAGTTCGATGGAATCTCTGTGGCAGCAATGGCTAGCGAACTCCAGCGGGAATCCGTCCTCGCTGTTGCGATCGATCCAGCAGTTCTGGGTGGCGATCGATCTCGGATTGGTCTTTGTTCTGACCTATACGATCTTGGTGGCGATCGGAGAACGCCGCACGCTGTGGATGGTGCAGGGGCTAGTCGTATTGGTGCTGGCCGCCGGTCTCAGCAGTACGTTAAATCTCAAATTACTGCACTTCGTCCTCGATAAAATCACCATCGTCTCGGCCGTGGCTATGGCGGTGACGTTACAGTCGGAATTCCGCCAGTTTCTCGAACAACTCGGTCGCGGCGATATTGGCGGGTTGTTTCAGTCCTCGCGAGAAAGTCTGCCCAAGGCCGACAGTGTCGTGGACGAAGTCGTCGATGCGATCAAGGAACTTTCGCAAAACCGCACGGGTGCTTTGCTGGTGTTGGAGACGAAACAACCCATCGACGAACGAGATTTTTCAGTCCCCGGCGTCAAACTCAATGCAGAAGTGTCGAAAGAGTTGTTGCAGACGATCTTTCAAACCAGTACGCTGCTGCACGACGGGGCGGTGTTGATTCGGGCGTCGCGCATCGTGTCGGCGGGGATTATTTTGCCGTTGTCGGAACGCACAGCGTCTCGCCAGTTGGGAACGCGACATCGTGCGGCGATGGGGATTACCGAACGGGTCAAAACTTGTTTGTGCGTGGTGGTGTCGGAGGAAACCGGGTCGATTTCCCTGGCGGAACGGGGGTCGCTCAACCGTCCGTTGACGAGTAGTAAGTTAAAGGAACTGTTGGAAGCGCGGTTTTCGAGTACGGTAGACGGAGAAGTGGTCGCTCCGAACTGGCGCAGTCTCGGCCGTCGCTTGAGTTCGCGTGGTGGGGCGGCGATCGCGCGGTTTTTCCGGCGATCGTCCTCGGCCTCGAGCGATAAGAAGTAACGACTCTCATTGATGGCAGCAGTTCGGGCAACGGCGGCGGAATTACCCCACCGTTGTCTCGTCTGGCGCGGGACGACCGTATACGAAAATGCTCGGGATATCTCTCGATCTCCTGGTGCTTCAGCGCGGGGTGGAAAAGCGACTCGCACGGCATAAGGACGCCGTGGGTTTGGTAGAATCGTTCTCATGAAAACACTGAAGTTCAAGCTTTACAACCACGAGCGGAACCGTCACCTGAAACGCATGGTGAACGCTTCGGGGGGGATTTACAACCACTGTATCGCCCTACACCGTCGGTACTACCGGATGTGGGGCAAGCACTTGAACTGCGCCAAACTTCAGAAGCATATTGCCAAACTGCGGAAACGGAACCCCTTCTGGAAGTCCGTTAACGCACAGGCGGCACAAGACATCTGCCAACGCATCGAGAAGGCGTATCAGTCGTTTTTCAAACATAAGGAGAAAGGGGTTCGCCCTCCTGGGTTTAAGAAAGTCAAAAATTACAAGTCGTTTACCCTCAAGCAAAACGGCTACAAGTTTCTCGGTGGAAACCGAATTAAGATCTGCGGTCGGGTGTATCAGTTCTGGAAGTCTAGAGAAATTGAGGGAAAGGTTAAAACTGTGACGATTAAACGAACTCCCTTGGGGGAGATGTTTATGTTCGTCACGGTAGATCCCCCCTCCGAGCCGATCTTCAAAGTCGAGACGGGTAAAAGCGCTGGCTTTGATTTCGGACTGAAGCAATTTCTCACGACCTCTGAAGGCTTCAGCATTGACGCACCACTGTTTTTCAAGCAATCTCTCCGCGAGATCCAGAAGGCGAACCGAGAGCTGTCCCGCAAGCAGAAGGGGTCGAACAACCGAGAACGCGCTCGGAAGAATCTAGCTCGCCGCCACGAGGATATCGCCCACAGGCGAGAGGACTGGTTCTGGAAACTGGCTCACTGGTTGACCGATCGGTTTGACGTTCTCTATTTCGAGACGTTGAACCTAAAAGCCATGCAGCGGCTTTGGGGACGCAAAGTATCCGATTTGGGATTTCGGTCGTTCCTGCAAATCTTGGAATGGGTCGCCCAGAAGAAAGAGAAAGTCGTTGCCTATATCGACCGCTGGTTTCCATCCAGTAAAACTTGTTCCTGCTGCGGACATATTTTGGACGAGCTAGATTTAAGCGTCAGGCGGTGGCGCTGTCCGTCCTGTAGGAAAGAAAACGAGCGTGACGAAAACGCCGCCATCAATATCAAACAGGTTGGGGCATCGACCTGTGGGTTAGGTGAAGTCAGTCAGGTTCAGCCTGCTTTTGCTGTTTGAACCCAGAATCCCCGTCGCGTGACTCGCGGGGAGTGTGTCAAAATGCAGGGGTTAACGTCGGGAACGCAAGCGAGTCAGTGCGTAGTCGATCGAGCAGTCTGGTGGAACACTGAGGAATCCGGTATGAGTGCCAAGCAAACTCTCTTACGAACGTTACCTGTCGATCTCGATCCCGCTCGCTTGCCGAAACACGTGGCGGTCATTATGGACGGCAACGGCCGCTGGGCGCAAGGTCGGGGCTTACCCCGGATCGTCGGCCACCAACGGGGGGTAGACGCCCTCAAGGATTTGTTGCGATGCTGCGACGATTGGGGCATCGAGGCGCTAACGGCCTATGCGTTTTCGACGGAAAATTGGGGTCGCCCGTTAGAAGAAGTAGATTTTCTGATGACGTTGTTCGAGCGGGTGTTGCGGCAGCAGTTACGGGAAATGATGGAAGAAAACGTCCGCATTCGCTTTGTCGGGAATTTAGAGACGCTACCGCCGTCGCTGCGGGCCGAAATCGATCGCGCGATGGAAGAAACGGTTCACAACACGGGCATTCAGTTTACGGTGGCGACGAATTATGGCGGACGACAAGAAATCGTCGAAGCCTGTCGCGCCATTGCCGAGCAAGTCAAGCGGGGAGAACTCGACCCGGCGGCGATCGATCGCGAGTTGTTCGCCCGTCATCTGTACACGGTGGAGTTGGACGATCCCGATTTGCTGATTCGCACCAGTGGCGAGATGCGAATTAGTAATTTTTTGTTGTGGCAGGTGGCCTATGCGGAACTGTACGTGACGGATACGCTTTGGCCGGAGTTCGATCGCGAGGCGTTCCGCCAGGCGTTGTTATCTTACCAGCAGCGCGATCGCCGGTTTGGTAAAGTGGCATCTCGATAGGGCTTGCTGAAAAAGACGAACAGAGCGAATTCTGATGCCGTACAGCTTGCCCAATGGTCGTTTTGGACTCTAGCTTCCCCATTAAATCGGCCATCGCCGACGAAAATGCAAGGTTTTTGAGCGTCTCGATGGGAAA
>NZ_JAQNCQ010000097.1:0-20088 GCF_028368005.1 Geitlerinema sp. CS-897
CCTTGGTATGTAGGGTAAATGCCTGTAGTCTCCATCTGGAAAGGGATTTCGCGATTTGAGTTCTCTTTTTATACAGTTTAGCAAAAACTATTGCTCTGTAAGGGTTTCAGCGATTTCTTGCATATTAACTTCGGAAGAGCCTAAAAATAAAATAGCGGCCAAACGATACTGAAGTGGGAGAGGTCTAGTTCCTCTCCCTACAGGAAGAGGAAAGAAAATGAATAGCTTTCAGTACTAAGTTCAGGCGTAGGTCATCTCGAACCCCCATTATGGCTGGTTCAGTCACCATTAAACTGACATAGTTTTAGTACGACTTACAGACTTCTTTCCTCTTCCTCTTCATCTCTCCAAGAAATAAGGAAAATGAAAACTTCGTGATATGACAACGTCTTTATTGATACAACTTCGATCGAACCTCGATCGCCTGCTTCAAGAAATCCCCTATCTCAAAATGCTGGTTCTCTTCGGTTCTCGAGCCAGGGGAGACACCCACACCAAAAGTGATTGGGATTTCGCTGCACTTTACGACGAAGAACTTCGCCAAAAAACCGTTGAAGGATTTGGCTGGTTTCGAGATGCGGGAATTCTCAGCGACTGTTTTGGGATTTCCAGCGACAATATCGATTTAGTGGAGATCGATCGCTGTTCGGATTTAATCGCGCACTATATCGCTCGCGACGGACAAGTTATTTACGAACGGGAACCGGGACTGTTTGCAGCCTTTCGCGATCGAGCCTTAATGAGCGAAGAACAGCTTCGAGAATTTTGTCAAAACATGACTCAAAAATTAGAAACTTCCTTACAACGAAGGGGATTATGAGCCGTATCGATCCAGCCGTCGTCCTCAACAAACTCAATTACATGGATAACTATCTAAACGAACTGGAAAAGGTTCGATCGATCTCTTTAGATGAGTATCTGAATTCGACTTTATATCAACGCTATGTCGAACGTTTAATCCAGCTAATCGTACAAGTTGGAATCGACTTAAACTTTTATATTTTAAAATGCTTGAGGCGACCCTTACCAGAAACGAGTAACGAGTCTGTCTTGGGATTAGTCGAACTCAATATTATCGAACCATCTTTGGCTCGAAATTTACAGGAATCTATCAAACTGAGAAATCTTCTCGTACATCTTTACGAAGAAATCGATTCAAAAATCGTTCATCGATCGATTTCTAATATCTTTGAAGATTACCCAAAATATCAAAAGTCAATGTTAGTTTATCTTCAGCAATCGAATCTAGTCGAGTAACTCGATACAACCATGACTACATCAACTCCCGAAGACTACAAAACCTTACTCAGAGAAGTCAAACAAAGAATTCGAGACGCACAATATCAAGCACTCAAAGCGGTAAACAAAGAACTCATCGCACTGTACTGGGATATTGGCAAAACCATCGTCACCCGACAACAAGGCGAAACCTGGGGAAAATCGATCGTTCAGCAACTCGCAAAGGATTTACAGTCTGAGTTTCCGGGGATTAGCGGATTTTCAGCAGCAAACCTCTGGAGAATGCGACTTTTTTACGAAACTTACGCTTCAAATGAAAAACTCGCACCATTAGTGCGAGAAATTGGTTGGACGCACAACATCGTTATTTTAGAAAAGTGTAAAGACGATCTCGAACGCGAGTTTTATCTTCGCATGACTCGTAAATTTGGCTGGACGAAAAACGTACTCATTCACCAAATTGAAAATCAAACTTACGAAAAAACGCTTCTTAACCAAACTAACTTTGACAACGCCTTATCTGAAGACGTTTGCAACCAAGCCAAACTCGCTGTTAAAGACGAGTACACTTTCGATTTTCTCGAACTCAGCGACGATTACAGCGAACGCCAACTCGAAACCGAAATCCTAACGCGAGTCGAACCCTTTTTACAAGAAATGGGAGGGATGTTCGCTTTCGTCGGAAGTCAGTATCGCGTGGAAGTTGGAGACGAAGAATATTTCATCGATCTGGTTTTGTATCATCGACAGCTTAAATGTTTGGTGGCTGTCGAACTCAAAATCGGTAAATTTCTTCCGGAATATGTTGGGAAAATGCAGTTTTATTTATCGGTGTTAGACGATACGGTGAGACTTCCTGACGAAAACCCATCTATTGGCATCATTTTGTGTAAGTCCAAAAACAAAACAATTGTCGAATATACCCTGAGAGATTCCAACAAACCGATTGGTGTGGCGACGTATAAAGTTGTTTCAAGCGTTCCCCAGGAACTCAAACAGCAACTTCCGGCTCCCGAACAAGTGGCAAAACTGCTCGATAACATTCAGTAATTCTTAGTGAAACAGGACGTGTGATGTCTTCTCAATCTCCCGAAAACTCCCAACAACTCAACTTATTTGACATGACGAACAATCCCGAAGAATTTGAAGAATTTGATTTCGAGTCGCTGAGTTCCGAAGATCTTGGATCGACGGAGGAAGAAGGCGATCGCACGATCGAACTCTCCAGCGAACTGCTCACGCTTAAACTCTTACAAGAAGCGATTGACAAAACCCATCCTGAAGATTTGGTGATGGCGGAGTTTGCGAAGTTCGTATTACCCAACTTACTTAAATACACCATCGGCGTGACGGCGAAAGGGGGATGGTTTTTTGAAGAACTCGATCGACGAGCAGCCATCAAAAAAATTGAAGCAGTTCGTCGCGGTAACACTGAAGAAGAACATAAATCGGTTCGTCGCGACAACGCCGCCGATCAGTCGCTCAATACCCATATTCTCAACGGACTGTTTCCCGCCAACGCGATCGAGCGTAAATTGCAAACGCTCAATACCACCGTTCGCCGAGTTATCGATGACTTTAGCCGAAAAATCGGACTGGCGGGATTCGTTCTCCACGACTTTGAAAAATTCGACTACCATCGCATCCCTGAAATTCCCGATGCTTACCGGGGAATGAGTCGAGATATCGATCGCGACATTCGCAAACTGTCCCTCGACGAACATCGCCAATTGTTTGACGTTCTCGTTCCCGCGTTGGGAATCGATCGCTTCCTATTTCCCGACAATCCCCAGCAGTGGCGAACCTACCGCGACGATCTGCTTGCGATCGCCTACAACACACAAGCGCAAAACGATACGAATCTCAATTTTTCCAATACCGGGTTAAATCCCGAACTTCGCGATCGAACCTTAAAGAGTCTCATCGATCTCACCTGTCTCGCCGATCGTCTGGCGTCGATTATCAAACATCCCCAAGATGTCGAGAAACGCAGTCTTTTAAAAGTTCTCGATCGACTCAGTGACGGTGAACTCAAATTTACCTATCACGCCATTTCTGAAAACCGAGGCGTTCTCACTAACATCGTTAACAACGCCGTGATGGACGCACATCGCGAACTCGACTATACACCTCTTCTCTATCTTCCCACAGGTGTCATTTATATGACTCCCAAAAATGCAGAGCAAGTTTCGTTAGACGATTTACCCGATCGCGTGGTTTCTAGCATTAAAACTCTCTGTGCAGGTGAACTTTGTCGCAAACAAACGGGATTTGGTCGCGATGGAAAGGGAATGAAGTACGCCGATTACTACAGTCAGTTTTTTGACGATCGCGGCTTGATGGAAGTGGCACTCGATGCGACGCTTCGGATTCTCAAAAATAAAAAACCAGTTTCTAAAAGTCGCAGCGACAACCTGAAAAAATTTCAAACTCAAGGGGTTCTCTCAGAAAATTACGATTTCAACTTTGAGGACGACATTCGGATCGATCGTATTGCTGAATTTGGAGATGTGGCAACTCGTAAAATTTGGGGCGATCGGCGATCGCGCATTGAAGCCTATTTAAAGGAAACCCACAAAGGAAAGAAAGCCAAAGAAGCGATTGCCAAACTTCCCGACCCCAATTTTATTATCGAAATTGCCAAAGCGTGGAAACTCGATTGCTATATTCCCCAAATCCGCGAAATTCAACAAATTAACGAAACCCTAAAACGCCTAAAACTCAAAGGAAATACTGGTGGTGTTCCTTACGAGTGGTATTTTCTAGCCGCGAAGTACCTTGAAGAAAACCCCGGACAAAGTGATGAAGATATTCAAAAAATCGGCGAACAAATTATCGGCTTCGTTCTTCAGTTAACTGCTCCCATTGTCGCTGAATACGACCTCGCCGACGGTTGGGACGACTTACGAGACTGGACGCGGCGAGTGGTGGTGTTACCCGGTCAAACTCGCGACGAAAATACCGACGATCGAGCCGAAATTTTCCTGAAAGAACTCGAGAACTACCAAGCGGCTAAAAAACCCGGTCGTGGCCGTCAACTCCTCTGTTCTCTCTCTCACTCTCCTTACAGTGTCAGCGAACAAATGGAATCCGCCGTATTGTTCACGCCGCAAGTGTATACCAACAAACAAATGTTGGGAGGGTCTAACGCCAAACGCAACATCTCTAGCATTGCGGGAACGGAAATGATGTTGCGACAAATTCTGATGAATCAGACTCAAACGGTTGGTAAACGATTTGAAGATGGAAAATATCGCTATCTCTATTTTTACCCAACTTACTATTTTACACCAGAAACTAACAATTTCATCGCTCGTGCCTATGCTAACATCGCACAAACTCGCTTCAATGCAGCCATTCGCGATCGCTTTATCGACCCGAAAGAACTCAAAGCCGATTTGAGTCTCGAACGCTATCAAACCGTCGATGCGTTTATCATCGACGAAGATTTACAAGAGAAAGTCAAGTTACCGGAAGGCAATCCCAATCGCAAGAGCGATCGCACTTTCAAACTGTCTTATCCAGAAGACAAACCGCTCACCTTTTACTTTATTGCCTTACCTCCCGGACGCGAACCCACCGATACTGAATCTTGGGTGATGCCAGCTTGGTTAGCGTTAGCATTTCCCAATATTCTCGATGTCAAAACTGTAGTTTCCGAATCGCCAATTCCGCCATTTCGCGATGGTGCAGAATTTGAAGAAACGGTTTTTCTCGACAGCGCACCCCAGGCGTTTCGAGTTTTGCTAAAACGCGATCGATTCCGACTTCACCACCTCCTCGAAGGTTGGCCGGAACTCGTCCGAAATCGCGAAACTTCAGAACTCGAAGACTTTATTCATCCGTCTCCCCTCAATACTCTCACCGCCGCTTATACAATTCATCTCGATGTCAATATTAAACGAGGTAAAAAAGGCTACGATGCCAACTGGGGAAAATTCGCCGAACTTGCCAACAATTTAGAAACCAGTCCGCTTTATGTATTTTCCTATCTTGCCAAACGATCGCGTGCGCGGGAAACCGACGCACCGAGTCCCAAACGAATTCAACTGTACGTCTATGACTTGTACCCCTGTTTTGACCCTTATGTTGAGGTCGATCGAACTTTGGAGACATTAACTGTGGGAACTGAATCACCCCTCAACCATCCGAAAAAACTCGTCGAATTGTATCGCAAATTTTATCGAGCCAATAAAAAGTACAATCCCAAATCGAACGCCGTTCTCAAACCGATCGATATTGCCTCAGATACGCTGTTAAAAGCAGAAACAAGCGTGTTTCACGGAGAAACCCTAGTCGCTGTCGTTGCGGCGGAAGTCTTCAAACTCATGGATCGCGTTCGCGCCTCTACTGCTGAAGGCTATTGGCAAATTCAAGATCGCGAAGCAGAACGTCAAGCGGTTTTAGAGTTTTCTCGCTACTTCGTGGAAGAGGTATTTGAGAAAGCGTTTAAAGGCGATCGCGCGCGTTTGGCGGGAACTCAACTCAACTTACTTCGCGATACTTGCGAATTTCTTTACCGCCTCGAACAAGACAAGGAAAATAAGGCTGATAAAGAGCAAAAACAAGCATCTGAGGCGAAAACTGAGAAGGAATAATGCCGTTACTCGATCCGAACCAGACTTACACATTTAGTAAATTTTTCGATCTGAAAATCGTTCCGAAGGATTTGGCGAAAGAGTTTGGCTATAGCTTAACTCGAACTTGGCTCGAACTTCCGCAGTATTCCCAGGAACTCGATCGCCTCGAAGATTTGCGATCGCGGTTCGTTGAAATTCTGCCATACTGCGATTTGTCCAACGAAGCCAGCCGTCGAGAAGTTCTCATTTCTCCCGTTCTTCTCGATCTGATTCATTACACCAAATCCGAACTTCGGATCGAGTATTCTGTGCAGGTCGATCGACAATTACAAGGCTATTTTGACTATTTGCTCGAAAATCACTCGAAGCTTTTAGTCGTTGAAGCTAAAAAAGGAGACTTGGACTTTGGCTTTACTCAGCTTGTCGCCGAACTCATTGCGCTCGATCGATGGCAAGTCGATAACCCACAATCTCATTTTGTCGGTGCAGTCACCACGGGGACAATTTGGCAATTTGCACGGATCGATCGAAGACAACAACACATCGAACAAGGATTAGATAGCTACCGAGTTCCCAACGATCTCGATTCGCTCATGCGAATTCTCGTTCAGTCCCTCAAGTCGGATTCTTGAAATCCTGCAATCCTCTCAATTTCAATTTTTTAAGGACACCCAACTTATGGCATTTCTCAAAACTCTCGATTCCAAATTCTTTCACAGCGAAATTCCCTACAAACCGATGGGAAAATACGCTCATTTTCTGACCCTTCGCGTGACAGAATCTTACCCCTTGTTTCAAACTGATGGCGAACTCAACAAAGCTCGCGTTCGTGCTGGAATTGAAAACCGACAAACCATCAGTCGCCTGTCCATGTTCAAACGCAAACAATCCACGCCAGAACGCTTAGTGGGACGGGAACTGTTGCGGAAATACGAACTGGTGAAACCCGAAGAGTGCGAATATAACGTCAAATTTGGCATGGACAATCCCGACTGTATTATTTATGGATTTGCTATCGGTGATTCGGGTTCAGAAAAGTCGAAAGTGGTGGTCGATACTGCCTTTTCCATCACGCCATTTGACGAGTCTCACGAAGCCTTTACTCTCAACGCACCCTACGAAAGCGGTACGATGGCGTCTAAGGGAGAAGCGGGTTCTAAACCCGGTGAAGTGACGAGTCGAATTAACCAACAGGATCACATTCGTCCGCAAGTGTTTTTTCCCAGCATTGTCACTTTGCGCGATCCGACGGAAGCCAGTTTCTTGTATGTTTTTAATAACATTTTACGGACGCGGCATTACGGCGCACAAACTACCCGGACGGGACGAGTTCGCAACGAGTTGTTAGGGGTGGTATTTGCCGACGGTGAAATTGTCAGTAACTTGCGTTGGACTCAGGCAATTTTCGATCGCTTGCCATCGGAAGTTCTCGAGTCGATCGATCCTCTCGACGAAGATATAGTTTTGGAAAAGGCGACGGAGGCAATTCAAGAATTGATGAATGAAGAATTTATCGTGCATACCGATTTTATTGGCGATGAGTTTCAGTCGTTGTTGGCAGAGGTGAAGTCTTTGACTTCTTCAGAAGAGGGAATTCAATCGATTTTGCAACAGGCTGACCGAGAAGCCAAGGCTTACGAGAAAGCTCATATTAAGAGCAAGAAATCTACGGCTCGCTCTTAATTAATTGAAGGGTGCGTTACGGCAAAAATTAAATTTGTTTCTGAACCCGATACAATAACTTGGGGAATGGGTTTGACAACGGTGCGTTACGGCGGAAATAAAATGGTTCGTCTTTAGACACACTTTGTTTCTCCGCCTAACGCACCCTACACAATGATTTGGAGATGTCGATCGTGACTTATATTTATCGCTGTCGTCTCGAACTTCACGACAGTTTGTATTTTGCGACGCGGGAAATCGGACGGCTGTACGAAACTGAGCCGATTTTGCACAATTACGCCTTGTGTTATGCGTTGGGATTCGTCGATAGCGATCGCTACGGCACTCGTGTCGAAACAGACAATGAGTATCGATATTTTTGTCGCCATCAAGTCCCTCAATACGAGGCACATTTGAGCCAACTCAACCATCGCGGAATTTACGTGACTCCCGCGCGATCGATCCATCACACTGCTGTTTTGCAGACGTGGAAATATGCAGACAATCGCTATCACGTCGAAATGCAGAAAACACAGAAAAATATTCCCAGTTTCGGACGAGCCAAGGAAATTGCACCGGAAAGTGAGTTTGAATGTTTTGTAATTTCTGAGACTGAGTTACCATTTCCAAAATGGATTCGCTTAGGAAAATGGATGAGTAAAGCGGCGGTGAACGCGGAACCTCTCCCCAAACCGACTTATCGAGAAAATCGATCGGTGACGGTTCCTTATCCGCTCAATCCCCTCGACGTAATGTTTTCCCATCGCGTGATGAGTTTTGATACGATTAATATGCCACCTGTGAGTTTGATTCGGAACGTCAAACTACAAGGTAATGTTTATGAGGTTCAATTGGAGAAAGAAACGATCGCTCTTCCGGCAAATATGACCTATCGATTTAGTTCGTGACGGGTATTCTCGACGATCGATCCGACTCTAAAATCGAATCGATCGCCATCTGAGACGTAGGGAATTAAGAAGAATATCGATCGAGCATTTTTCGATATTCTTGCATCATCAGTTGACGCAGGCTTTCGGGAGCGACAACTTCGCAATCTTCGCCATAGCGTCGAATGTCTCTGGCTAACCAGAAGGGGTTGGCGACGCGACGCACCACCTGGCGAACCTCCTTCTGGCGATCGTCTTTGAAAACTCGGTTTTCGAGATCGACGTTCTCTTGACCTTCGTAGGCTTTGACCATGCCGCGATAAAAGTGTAAGTGTACTTTGATGGTATCTAAGCCATCTTCTCGCCAGGGTGCGTCTGTGGGGACGATCGACTGAATGCGATCGAGCCGCAGACAGCGATTGTGTAGCAGTTCGGGAAACGGACTGTCTCGAATATCTTCGGTTTCGTCGCACCAAACCTGTAGATAGTAACGTTTTTCGTGAAAATCGAACTGAGCGTAACGAACGGTGTACGTGTACTCTTCTCCTTGGCTGTTGCGATAGAGAACGCGAAAGGATTGGCGGTTTCTCAGGTATTCTTCGACGACAACGCGCCAGGGTTGAGCGGTTTGACTGGTTTTCCGCATGAGATCTTGACGGCGAGAGGGGTCTAAGTTCCCGCGATCGAGAATGAGTTGTAACAGAGACGTTTCGCGAGAAACCTGCTCGATAAAAACATTGTCTAAATAGCCACGATCGAGAATGAGTTGTAAGACGGTTTGCGCCGGTTCGAGGGAACCTGTATCGATAAAGAGATTCACAGCCTGTTTCAGAACCTCCACTTGTTGAGGTGTCAGTGCAAATGGTTCGCCGATTTCGTACTGTTCCTCGGCGATCGCGACGATCAAACCGGAAATACTGGGAGATTTGCCCCACATGATGCCGAGACGACGGGCGATCGCCTCCAGTCGCGCCTTGGTTCCTGGGGGAATTGACAGTGTAATCGTCTCTTTTTTGCGTGCCATCAAAAAAAGTGTAATTACAATATTGACATTCTGGGTCGCAGGTGCAACACTATTATTAGTGTAATTGCAGATTGAATTCCGAGCTGCAAGTTGCAGTGTTTTTTCAACGGGGAGGATCACCGATGACCCGTCTGTTCGACCTCGTTCCAGGTCAACCCCAGTCTCTCGACGAACGGTATTTCAGCGAAATTCGTCCCAAACTCTACCAAAACCACGGCAAACACGCTCAATACGGCAGTCGTCGAGGTCGAAGTCTCGCCGAACACCTCGACTCCGCCTGTCAGTTCGTCCTCACGGTTAGCAAAATCGCCGAGGTTCCAGAAGAGAAGCGATCGCTCCTTCTGGCGGCGATCGCCGTTCACGACTTGAACAAACTCGACCCTCGCGAACGCAACGTCAAAACCCTCGCTCGCGATCGCTCCTTTCTCCGCCAAGAACTCGATCGCGCCTGTGTCGGTGACTTCGTTCGCAATGACGACGATCTCGAATGGGTTCGCCGGATTATCGAACGTCACTCCGACCACAACGTTAGCGATGGAATGCGGTTTTTTCCCGAAGATCCCAATATCGATCGATGGTCGGCGATGGTAGTGGCAGCGGATTTATTCGATTTAGGAATTGACGAGAAAAAGCGAATTCGCAAAGTTGCCAATAAGTTGACGATCGCACTTCAACGGCCTTGCGAGTTGTTTCGCGTCAGTTTAGCCGAAGATCGCGGTTACTTCACCTCGCTGCTGCTGTCCGCTTGCGAAAAAGTCTTATGCGATCGCGGTTTAATTCCCTTGGCGATCGAACCCGACGGCGAAATTTTCCTCGGCGAAACCTTTCCCGAAGACAACATCGTCTTTGATATTGCTCGAGAATGGCAAAAACAGATCGATCGCGTCTTTGGTTCCAACGTCAAGCAACTGGTTAAAGCCAGTAAAGACGGTATTAAAATCGACTCGCAAGCCATTCAACAAAATCCAGACGACGCACTCGAAGCCGTTGACGAACTTCTGGTTAAAAAAGCCAGGAGCTACAAAGCCGATAAAGTTCGATCGACTCTTGAAAAATACAGTAACGATGCTGGAGAAGAAGCTGTCGCGATCGCCGCCACTCTTGGCTTGTATCCCGTTTCTAATTCTGACGAGTTTGCGATTTCTGAAGGCTTAAAAGCGGTCTATCTCAGTTATCGAGAAGCCGAAATAAGTCCCAAAGAGGCTTGGGATCGCATTGCCGATCGCGTTAGACTTTCGCCAGAACAGCGAATTGCCCTCGAACCCTTTAACGCTCAATACGGACGCGGTTTGTTTGCCGCACAAGCCGTTTCGGGTGGATTAGAAAGCGTCTACGCCGCATTACAAGACTCGTTTCAACTGCGAACCACTGAAACTGTAGAAGTTTCCGAAGAACTCATCGACACCGTTCGACAACTGCTCGATCTTCCCATACTGCGATCGCTCCCTGGTATCGACGAGTTAACCGCTTACATCGAAGCCAATCCTCGCCAACGATGTTCTTTAGGAACCACTTCCGATCGGATTGACGAGTTGATTTCCCGAAAAATGCCCCCAGAAACGAAAGTTCAGGCATTTTCAAATCGCCTTCCGGGGGGAATGAGTGCAGAACCGAAACGGCGAGGCGATACACTCACCGCTCTCAGTTATCAGTTGATGGCGGTGGGGGCGAATTTTCCGAAAAGTGTCAAACAAGAGCCGATTTATTTACAGTTTGCACTTCCGACGGGTTCCAGTGTCGAACTGCGTCGAATTTGGCGCGATTTTCTTAGAGACACTGCTCGAATTAACGAAGAGGGAACAGTGACGGTTAACGAATTGGAACTGTATCGAAATAACGAACTGGCTTTTAAAGCCAATAAAGTCGTCGGATTTGCCTTTCCCAAACGTCCCGATTTCGTGAATTCTACAGTGACAATTCCCGTGATTTGGGGCGATGTGAATCACTCCATTTCGCTACTAAAGTCCTTACGACTGGCTTTAGAAATGAGTTTGGCGATCGATCTAGGATTTCCGTTTATCCTGAGTTCCAACTTAGAAATCAAACCCAACTGGGACGATTTCGGACAAGTCGAAGGAATTCCTTCGTCGTTACAGCCATTACTCGGGAACGGACGCTATCAGCGAGAGGGTCATCTACTCGAAAACGAGCGTCAAAATGCGCTGACCGCCGAGCGAGTTTTAGAACGATTGCGTTGCATCGGAAAACTGGCGATTTCGGTTTCGAGTCTTCAGAAAAAAGATGATTGTCTGTACGATCTAGCGCGTACCGCCGCGCGTCCGCTCGATTTTTATTACGTTCTGTTGCGCTGGGTTTTACGAGAACAAGACGATCCGAACTTAGAAGCCGTTTGGCGACGAATTCGAGAGCCGTTACGTCAATTACTGGAGAATCTTATGTCAGAGGAACATACGTGCGTTTCTAACTATTTGAAACAAGCAGCACATATTGCTGAAGTGGGTAAGCTGCGGGGGAGTTCGTTTCGTCGAACTGCTCAATCCGAGCCGTTTTCTGAATTTATCAAAGCGGTGCGATCGAAAAAGTCTCATATGGACTGGGATACCGTGTTTGCGGCTCTGGTTCAGCAATATCACACCCGGCTCGATCGCATTCGAGAACATAATGTCGGAGCGACGAAATACGAACAAGTCAAACAGTTTTACGATGTTTTGAAAAAGCTGTTTGAAGAGGTTTATAACTCTCGTCCCGAACGGTTGTTGACGGACAGCAAAACCCTCGAAGCGGCGTATCTGTTTTTCCTACAGGAAGCTCGTCAAGAACTCAACTCTAAAAAAGACAAGTCCGAATAGACGAAATTGTTGAATTTTGTCTTCAAGTCAATCTACACATTAAACCCCATTGGAGAAATTGAAAATGTCGATCGAGAAATTACAATCCTTCCTCGCTCCCAATTACGAAAACTTTCCCAAAGGTCGAACTATTGGTGTTGTCGTACTTCGGACGACTCAATCGGAAACCATTTTCCGAACCGAAGGAACTGGCGAACCCATGTGTCGCGAGTCAGTTCGAGCTGGCGTTCAAAATCTAGAATCAATTCTACGTTTGGTGATGACAAAGCGCAAACAAATCGCACCCGAACGGCGTCGAGGACGGGAATTTTTACGAAGCCACGAGCTGCTTTATCCCGCTCCGAAAAGTCATTCTCCTTGCTCGCTCAACACCAACGCTCCTTGTGAAATGTGCGTAGACTGTTTTTTGTACGGTTTTGCCGCTGGGGGAGAAGGGGCGCAAAAAAGTCGCGTTTGGACAGAAGATGCGTTTAGCGTTTTACCTTCGAGCGAATTAATCGGCGATCGCACCATTAACGCTGTCTTTGAAACCGGAACCATGCGGGATGAAGAAGGCAAAGCCTCCACCGCTCTCAACACCAGCGAATATATCAAACCTGGCGTTCACTTTCTCGATATCGTTACGTTCAAAGACGTGACCGCCGACGAGTTGCGTTACGCCTTGGGAAATCTCCTGCTAACCACTCGTTACGGAGCGGTATCCAGTCGCGTCGGAC
This sequence comes from Geitlerinema sp. CS-897, assembly GCF_028368005.1. Taxonomy (NCBI): domain Bacteria; kingdom Bacillati; phylum Cyanobacteriota; class Cyanophyceae; order Geitlerinematales; family Geitlerinemataceae; genus Geitlerinema; species Geitlerinema sp. CS-897. The sequence continues at coordinate 12,919 of NZ_JAQNCQ010000097.1, forward strand.
GCATGGAAAACCAAATTCTCGGTGTATTTGGCGGCATTACAGAGTTGCCCAGTTCTCTCGAACTCGTGCAAGGAATTTACGATCGCCTCGTCGCCGAAAACGTTCCCCTCGAACACCCCTTCGACACCGCAACCCTCATCGACGCCACCCAACCCATTCTCAATTCTTGGACGAACAAACGGGGAATTTCAGTGAAACTGTCTGCCGAAGAACTCGAACAAGTTGTTGACGATATCGATCGCCATTGGTCGATGGAAGAACGAGAAACCTTTCTCAAACGATTAGACGCCTCCTATCAACCCTATCGCCAAATCAAAAACGCATCGAGTCAGAAAGGACGCAAAAACAAATCTGAGGAATAAGTCATGCAATCGGAAAACCTCACGCTGACCGATTCCCCACCCTTTACTACTGCCCGAATCGTTCGATTGTGGTGTGCCGAACCCGTGTTTTTCGCCTCGCGGGAACTCTCCGACACCTACTATACCGAAGGAGCGATCGGGAACTACGCCCTCGCCTACGCCCTCGGTTGGGCGAGATCCCCCTATCGCCTGACGGGGAAAGACACCGGACGCCCGAGATATCGGGAGGATCTCACGCCGTTGTCGGGAAAACGCTACGTTCTCCCCGCCTGGCCTGTCGAAAACAGTCCCTCGTACCGTTTCGAGCGATTTAACGCCCTGTCCGATGCCTACTGGTACGCCATGACGAACAACCGCGTCGCCACCGCCAGGGAAGACTTACCGCTCAAGCGAACCGGGAAAAAACCCAACACCTACCGTCCGAGTAACTTTCCACAAACGGGACGCTTGCGCGTTATCGATCGCGGAAACCGCTTTGAGACTCTGGTTTTCGGTGATGGCGAACTTCCCGAATACGTCCGCGTGGGCAAATTTACCAGCAAAGTTCGCGTCGAAACTGGGGAGGCGTTACCCATCCGACAACTTCCCGTCGATACCTATCGTTGCAACACCTATCTCAACTCGGCAGATTTACCCGCTTGTCTCGAACTCTTTACTTTCGATTTAATGGCAATTCCTCCCGTGTCGCTGTTAAAAAATTTGAAATTTCGCGGTGCAGCGTGGCAAATCGGAGACTTTATCGTTCCAGCAAATTTGAACTTTCTAGGAGGATGCGATCGTGAATAACCTCAAAACAACACCGCTCGAGATTTTCCTCGAACCGGCCAGCATTGCAGCGAGTTCGGAAAACCAAATTCCCGAACCGCTAAAACGAGCCTTTGGCGGAAAAGCGTTACAGCATCAGATCGATGTTTTTGAAGCGGCCAAGGAAAACGATATTATTCTCGTTCTCACTCCGACGGGAACGGGAAAAACCAAAGCGGGGTTCAGCGTTATTTTACAAAATTCCCAGCGAAACGTCGTGTATGTCGCACCGACGAACGCCCTCGTCGAACAACAAACTGAAGCCGCCAAACGGTTTGTGAAAGATGCCGGTTTGCCCCATGTGGTGAAAGCGGCGTCGGCGAAAGAGGTGAAAGCCTGGCCGGACGATCGCGTGGGAAAGCGTTCGGGGGAGAAAATTTACAACGTTTTGCTGAATCCTGCGACGCTGTTTCCCGAATGTGGCGGTGGACGACCGATTTTGTTGGTGACGAATCCCGATATTTTTTATTACGCGGCATTTTTTCAATACAATCGACAAGATCGATCGAACATCGCCAGCGTCTTTTATAAAAGTTTCGCGACGGTGATTTTCGACGAGTTTCACCTGTACGATGCCAAGCAGTTAGTGAGTTTACTGTTTTATTTAGCAGTTTCTCACGTCTTCGGCTATTTCCAATACAACCGGAAAGTTGTCTTACTTACGGCGACACCCGAACCCGCTTGTGAGGCGGCGTTGAAAACTCTAAAAATTGACGGCGTTCGCATCGATCGCATTGACGGACAGCAGAACACCGAAAATTTGATTCCTTCTCAAACCGGAGTAAATTTAGCAATTCGATCCTATCCCGAAAAAGACGAAATCGTGCGAGAAATTGTCTGGGAAGTGTGCGATCGCCTTGAAAAACGTCCCGACGACAACGGTGCAGTCATCTTAGATTCCAAAGATACCCTCAACGCCATCGCCAAAGAATTACGCGATCGCGGATATGCTGATGACTGCGGACGTATCACAGGAGATACGCCTAAAGAGGAACGCTTTAAAGCCGCTCAAAAACAAGTCATTCTCGCCACCAGTACCGTTGATGTTGGATTCAACTTCGAGCGAAAGATCGATCGCGATCGCCAAAACCTAGACTGGTTAATTTTCTCCTCTCGCGATCGATTCTCCTTTTGGCAGCGCATCGGACGAGTGGGGCGAGTTTTAGGAAAGGTCAAAACCGACGTTTCTTCCGATGCGATCGTCTATTTACCCGAAGATGCTTGGCAACAAGGACTTCAAGATCTCGACCTTTCTGGCGGACGCAAGGCACTTCAAGAAACCCTCGAAACTCTCGACTGTTTGCAACGACCGTTTCTCGAAATTTACTGGCGTTCCGAAGCCTTTTTAGAAATCGCGCGTCCCTTGCTCGAACTCGAAACTGACCTCGTTAACACGCCAGGAGAAACGTTTATTCCTCAATTATATCACACTCTTCAAACATTGTTAGGAGGCAGTCAAGATTGGCAATACTATCGAAAACGCATGAAAGTATTACAAGGTGCAGAAAACATTTCTAAAACCTCGATCGAGAAAATTCAAAAAGACTGGAAGTATATCAAAGGCGGTCAAAACTGCGTCAGGAGTTTTCTCAAAGCCCATTGCCCAGAAGAATTAGACGCGATCGATTCTGGAACAACCTCGATTGAGGAATTAGAATCAGCAATCTGCAACCATCGCAATCTAACCGAACGACTCAAACAGTACGCCACCATTTTACAAACCAGTTACGCACCGCTCTTTCGCTTTCGAGACAGTTTGTTTGAGAATGTCAAAATTGAAGATCCTCAAGGGTTTCTTCTCGACAACTGCGGCGAAACCAATCTCGATCCCCTGCATCTTTTACGATTTTACGAATTTGTCTCAGACGGCGATCGCATTCTCGTCCTCGATCGCGCCAAACAAGCCTACAACCTGAGTTTCTTTTTAAAAGTCGCCGATCTCGACGATTTTAAAAACACCAAACTGGCAAAACTCTACGCTTTTGAGGATTTACAAATCCAGCGCAACCTCGGAGAAATCGTGCGATCGACCTCAAAAACCGCAGAATTCACATCTTCCCTCATTCCCGGCGTTGTGGTCAAAGAACACCTAAAAAATCGCTGGGCAATTCTCAAACTCAAAAAACAAGGATTAGATTGCTATCCACTGACCGTCAGCGACTACAGCGGACGAGAAGACAACTATACCTTTTTCCCGAGTCTGTCAGGAATTTTAGCGATCGCCGCCGCCGGATTTGCCTTAAAATGTCCCGATAATGAAGAATTTTGGTGTGTTTAAACAATGCCTCACAGTCTCGTTTTCAACTTCATCCCCGAAACTCCCATTTATCCCGAATACGCCACGGGGCGACACCTACACGCCCTTTTTCTCACCGCCGTCAACGCCGTAGACTCCTCTCTCGCCAGCTACCTTCACGAAGCCAAAACAAACAAAGCCTTTACACTCTCGCCGTTACAAGTGGTGCGCCACTCCCGCCGCGATCGCCGCCCTTCAATTCCCTCAATTTTACAATTCCAGCATCGCTATCCCATCCAACCGGAAACCCCCTGTTGGTGGCGTGTTTCCCTCCTCGACAATAGCCTTTTCGGAAAACTAAGTCACCTGTGGCTGAATCTCAACTCGGGACAACCTTGGCATTTAGGCGCGGCGAATTTACAGATTACAAGCATTTTGGGAACGCCGCAATCCATTCAACCTTGGGCGAACGCTGCCACCTACGCCGAACTCTACGAAAACGCCTCAGATAACAACCGCCGCATTTCATTTCAGCTTTCCACTCCCGTCGCATTTCGACAGAAAAAATACGATACCGCCTTACCCAGTGCCGAATCGGTATTTAAAAGCTTGCTGAATTCTTGGAATAAATATAGCGGCATCGAATTACCTGAATTTTCCACAGAGTTCGTTTTTCCCTGCTACTTCAACATTCATACCGAAATTGTCGATTTCGACTTTCGGAAAAAAGGCAAATCCGGCAAATTTATCGGTGCTGTCGGAACCATCGACTATCGCATTTTAGGAGACGTTGCCCCCGAAACCATACAAACCCTAAACGCCCTAGCGGATTACGCTTTGTATACCGGAATCGGACGAAAAACCACGATGGGAATGGGGGTTGCACGAAGAAATTCCCGATGACATCTCGCACATAGGATAACGAACCATGACTGAAGTATTAACCGAAGTCGCGATCGCTTCACTGAACCATTTCGCCTATTGTCCTCACCGTTGCTGGCGGATGTTTTGCGCCGGAGAATTCGTCGAGAACGCCTACACCGTCGAGGGGACGATGTTACACGATCGCGTTCACACCCTCGGAGACAGTTTTCGCGACGGAACATGGCAAGTGCGATCGATTTGGCTTAAATCCGAACGCTACGGATTGGTTGGAAAAGCCGATCTCGTAGAGTCTCAGGAAGGAGAAATTTACCCCGTAGAGTACAAGCGAGGGCGTCCGAATCCTTGGGATAACGATGCTTTACAAGTCTGCGCTCAAGGGTTGTGTTTGGAAGAAATGACAGGAAATCCAGTCACAAAAGGTTATATTTATTCCCTGCAATCCCACCAGCGACAGGACGTATTACTCGACGAAGCCTTGCGTCGAGAAACGATTGAAACCCTCGAGGCGGTGCGTCAGATGCTGCACACCGGAAAAATGCCCCCAGCGGCGTACGACAAACGCTGTCGCGGATGCAGTTTGTACGACAGTTGTTTACCGCAAGCCACAGCCAAAGTCGACCGATACAGAGAGGCGTGAAGACAGCCCGTAGGGTGCGTGACTTGAAAAATAGGGTGTTAATTCTTAAACCGATCGCTCGTCACGCACCGCCAATGTACACCGCCAACAGACAAGGGTACGTGACTTGAAAAATAGGGTGTTAATTCTTAAACCGATCGCTCGTCACGCACCGCCAATGTACACCGCCAACAGACAAGGGTACGTGACTTGAAAAATAGGGCGTTAATCCTTAAACCGATCGCTCGTCACGCACCACCTTTTTACAGTCGCCCTATCCTCTCGAGAACGAGAATTTCATCGTACATATATATAAGGAGAAACAACAATGGGAACCGTGTATATCACCCAAGAAGACGCATTTTTGGGAAAAGTTGACGAACGGTTGAGCGTGAAATACCAACGCGATCGCCTCCTCGACATTCCGTTGATTAAAATTAACGGTATTGTCGTGTTGGGACGGGCGACGGTGTCTCCAGCGGTGGTCGAAGAATTACTCGATCGCAACATTCCCCTGAGTTTTCTAACCCGTACCGGACGCTATCGCGGGCGGTTAGAACCCGAAGTCACGCGCAACATTTTCGTGCGTCGGGCCCAGTGGGGAGCGTCAGGAGAAACCTCCATCTCCACCGACGCCGTGCGAGGGTTCGTGCGTGGGAAGTTAAAAAATTACCGCAGTTTGTTGCAACGCAAACAACGCGAAAACCCGGAATTGACACTAGGAGAAGCGATCGAGCAATTACACCGAGCGATCGCGGCGTTAAAGAAAACCCACAATATCGATCGTTTGCGAGGCTATGAAGGGGCCGGAAGTGCAGCGTATTTCGGCTGTTTCGGTCAACTCGTCCGTGGAGAGGGGTTTAGCTTCACCCATCGCAATCGCCGTCCGCCCCTCGACCCAATTAATTCCTTACTCAGTCTAGGTTACGCACTCCTGCGTCACGACATCCAGAGCGCGTTAAACATCGTCGGATTCGATCCCTATTTAGGATATCTTCACACCGAACGTTACGGTCGTCCGTCCTTAGCCTTGGACGTGATGGAAGAGTTTCGCCCCTTGGTGGTGGATGTGGTGGCGTTGGCGGTGACGAACAAGCGTCTGTTGACGCCGGGAGATTTCGAGACAGAACCCGTTAGCGGGGCGGTATCGCTGACGTCAGACGGTTTGAAGGTGTTTTTACGGGCTTACGAGGAAAAGAAACAGTCGAAGTTCAAGCATCCCGTCATGGGGTGTCAGTGTACTTATCAGGAGGCGTTTGAGATTCAGGGGCGGCTGTTGGCGAAGTTTTTGATGGGCGAAACCGATAAATATCCGCCGCTGGTGTTGCGGTGAGCGAGTCGGGGCGAGAAAATCTCGCCCCTAGAAAATAAAGCTGTGTAGAGAAGAACGAGCAATGATGCACGTAGTCGTTTGTTACGATGTGTCTGAGGACAAGCGCCGCACGAAGATTCATAAGGTATTGAAGTCTTATGGGGAGTGGATGCAGTACAGCGTGTTCGAGTGCGATTTGACGGATACGGAGTACGCCCGTTTGCGGCGGCGGTTGCAGAAATTGATTCAACCGGAAACTGACAATATTCTGTTTTATTTTTTGCGCGGGAAGCATCATGGAACCGTCGAACGGATTGGCTGTCCGCCTCCGAGGGATACGACAGTGTTTTTCTGTTGAGTTTTGTAACGATTTGCGCGATAGGGAGGGTGTTTGAGGGAGACGGTGGGAAAAACAGGCTGTATGGCTGATGGAGCGAGGGTTTGGAGCGCTGGCGGCAAAGGGGCGATTCGCGCAAACGCTGTAAGGCTTATGGAGCAGAGGTTTTCGGGATTGGCAGACGCAAGGAGAGTTGTGTTTTCAGCGCGATCGATGCTATTGTTAGGGGGATACGCGCAACTGAACCTTGAAAACTGCATAGTATCTAGGTTCTACGGTAGGGGGGTTGAAATTCACCAAAATCCCTTTGAGGGATTGAAACTGTTGCGCCCGTAAATCCCCAAATACCGCATCGCTCGGTTGAAATTCACCAAAATCCCTTTGAGGGATTGAAACTGTTGGGGTTGCCCGTGACAGTGGTTTTTGCTTTAAGTTGAAATTCACCAAAATCCCTTTGAGGGATTGAAACGATTGCCGTTGTCATGCTTAAGCCTAAAATGCGTCGTTGAAATTCACCAAAATCCCTTTGAGGGATTGAAACAGACGATGCGATCGCCCCCTTCACGGGGATGTTCGACGTTGAAATTCACCAAAATCCCTTTGAGGGATTGAAACATC